>ONXT01000256.1 GCA_900321845.1 uncultured Bacteroidales bacterium
GAATGATATCCAAAGCATCCACAATGCCTTGATAATAATCCCCTTCCTTGAAACGAGGAATCATCGTGTTGTCGGCGACATTTTTACAGAAAGCATCCGGAAGGACGGCTTCCAAATCATAGCCCGTAGCAATGTAGGCCGCTCCGAAATCCCTTTCGTTGCGTTTCACTTTGACCAGCATCACCACGCCGTTCCGTTTCCCCGTCGTGCGGCTGCGCACGCCCCACTTTTCACCGATTTCGTAGGCGAAATCATGCTCGGAGTAGTCACCCATATCATCCACAATCACGACACAAATCATATTGGAGGTCGTGTCGTTGAAAGCGACGAGACGATGTTCCAACTCCTCAATTTGGTCGGATTTGAGCACCCCGACGAAATCATTCACCAACCGCGGCGGAACGGGCGCAGGGGGAATTTGCGCCGACATCAAAGAGACGACGACGAGCAGGGCAAAAAGCGAAAGCAGCTTTTTCAAATTCATCTAAGGATAGATAGAATTAGTTTGCCGACTGGGCAGGTGCGGCAGAATTCTGCGAAGAGTTGGAGGAGTTGAAGTCGAATTTCACCTCCGGGGCTTTGTCGGCACCGGGCGCAGCCTGGAAATAGGCGCGTTTCTCGAAACCGAACATGCCTGCGACGATATTGTTGGGAAATCTGCGGATTTGCACGTTGTAGGCTTTCGCCACCTCGTTGAACTTGTTGCGTTCCACGGCGATGCGGTTCTCCGTGCCCTCAAGCTGCGCCTGCAAGGTCTGGAAATTCTGGGTGGCCTTCAGTTCCGGATAGCGTTCCACGGTGACCAAAAGGCGGCTCAGCGACGAGGAGAGGTTGTCTTGGGCAGCTTGGAATTTCTGCAAGTCAGCCTCCGTCATGTTGGAGGGGTCGAGTTTGACGGAAGTGGCTTGGGCGCGCGCGCTGATGACGGCATCCAAGGTTGACTTTTCAAAGTCGGCGGCACCCTGCACGGTCGCAACGAGTTGCGGAATCAGGTCCGCACGGCGCTGATAAACGTTCTCCACTTGGCTCCAAGCGGTTGAAACCGACTCGTCGGCTTTGACCAGTCTGTTGTAAATTTTGATGGGCCATACGACAATGACAAGCAATACGACCGCGATGACGACAATGGTAATGATGACTTTTTTATTCATAGAATTGATTTTAAGATGATTACAAATGAAAACGATATTTGTGTATTGGAGCGCAAAAATACACTTTTTTTTATGATTACCATAAAAAACAGCGGTTTAATAGCGGTTTGCACTTCGCGACAGCTCATTTCTTATGTTTCGCTCATCACAATTAAGCATTTTCATTCGTAAAAATAATGTAATTTTGCGCCAATTATTCCGAGATGGAGGGAATCATTACAACCAATTTAGAACCAATAAGTTACACACTTTTAGCGGACATGTTGCCGGTAAAAATCCCGGCTCATATTCCCTATTGGGACTTGGTGACCTTCGTCTTCGGAATCGCGCTGGTACTCATCAGTGCATTGGTGGCGCTGAACCGCAGGAAGTTCTCGATGATTATGCGCGCGCTCTATACGCCGCGCGTCCGCTCGCAATTGATGCGCGAAACCAAAATCTTCGACGATCTGATCTACCCTTTCTCCGTCACCTTCAACTGCCTCATACAAGGGATTTTTATATTTCTGCTTGTAGAAAACTTCATTACCGACATCGCCGAAAGAATTTCTCCCTCCCTCCTACTCCTCATCGCCATCGGGGCGGTGGCCATCGACTATTTCATCAAGATGCTGAACATCTATATCCTAACCTTCCTGTTTGAAAACGAAGAGGATAGGAACCATTTCTACCTCAATAAGTTTTTTTACAACACCCTGAACGCAACACTTCTGTTTCCGATTCTCGTCCTCGGTTTTTACATTGAAAACCTGAATATTTTATGGGCTTATCTGCCGTTTTTCATTGCAAATTACACAATGATGGTGTATCGAACCCTAACTTTAAATTCAGCCAAAACCAAGTTTTTTCAATTTTTTTTGTACTTTTGCACGCTTGAAATTCTACCCTATCTCATCATTGTAAAATTGCTCATAATGATTTAATATACAGACATTTAGAACTAAATACAAAAACCAAGGAAACTATAACAACTGCGAATATGAAAGTTAAAAATATTCTAGTTTCACAAAACGCCCCTGCCGACTTTGACAAGTCTCCATACGCAGAATTGAAGAAGAAATACAGCATCAACTTGGACTTCTTCAAATTTTTCAGAGTGGAGGGCTTGACCTCACGCGAATTCCGCGAAGAGAAGGTCAATATCTTGGATCACGATGCGATAGTTTTCTCCAGTAAAAACACTATCAACTATTTTTTCAGTCTGGTGAAGGAGCTGCGGATAGACCTGCCGGAAGACATGAAGTACTTCTGCACGACCGACCAGATTGCCTTTTATCTGCAGAACTACATCCAATTCCGCAAACGCAAGATTTTTTTCAACAAGAACAATGATGCGAACGGGATTTTCGACCTTTTCCTAAAGAACTCGGAATACAATTATCTGGTTCCCCGCGGCGCCGACTCCACAAACTCACACTACACCGATTTCCTGGATGAACACAACATCAAATATGAGCAGGCGGTGATTTTCAAGACCGTCCCCGCCGACCTGAAGGCTGCCATCGACATCACGAAGTATGACATGATCATCTTCTTCAGCCCTGCGGGTATTCACTCCTTGCTGTCAAACTACCCTGATTTTCAGCAGGGTGAGGTTGCCATCGGCGCACTCGGCGATGCAGCTGCCAACGCGGTCATCGATGCCGGTTTCACTCTTCACGTGAAAGCCCCAACCAAGGAATGCCCGTCCATCACCTCTGCCATGGACGTTTTCCTGAAAGAATATGCCACAAGAAAACGCTAACAACCAGCGACTTACATTTTCAAAGCGCGAACGCATCTGCTCGCGCCTCCAAATTGAAAATCTGCTTCAGAAAAAGCAGAGTATTTTCTGCTATCCTTTCAAATGTTATTACGACTTCACGCCAAAGACGGAAGAGCGCGCTGTTAATCAAATACTTGTAAGCGTTCCAAAGCGGAATTTCAAGCATGCCGTCGAGCGCAACCGCATCAAACGCCTGACCCGCGAAGCCTATCGGCTACAACACCGGCGGCATCTGGACCCGAAAACCGATGAGAAGAACCTATGCGCCGACATCTTTTTGTTTTATGTGGGAAAAGAAATTCTGCCATACAATTTGATTGAAAACAAAATAATCGAAGTTCTCAGTCGTTTATGCAAACAGTTGTTATAAAAACCGATTATTCTTGCGCAAAATCCACCAATATTTCAAGAAAGGCCTCGCATGGTTTCTCATATTCCTCATTAGGATTTACCAATGGACGCTTTCCCCATTGATTGGACGGTCATGCCGTTACACCCCGACCTGCTCCAACTACGGGATTGAGGCCATCCAAAAACATGGTCCGTTCAAAGGTTCCTGGCTGACCTTCAAACGCGTTCTCTCCTGCAATCCGTGGGGAGGAAGCGGCTATGATCCGGTACCGTGAGAAGCAATAGTTTGTCAATTAATACATTAAATAGATGCAAAAAGTTAAAATCATTGTTTTCGCGCTTGTTTTGGGGGCTCTCATGCCGGTCAAAGCACAAAACGACTTCGAAATCGCAAAAAACATCGACATTTTCATCACCGTGATGCGCGAATTGAATGCAAAATATGCAGACGAGATCACGCCGGGCGATTTAACCAAAACCGCCATTGACGCCATGCTCGCCAGCCTCGACCCCTACACCAACTACTACCCCGAAACCCAAATCGAGGATGTGAAGATGCTCACTGCCGGACAATACGGCGGCATCGGCGCACTGATTCAACAGCGCGACAAGAACGTCATCATCTCCGAGCTCTACAAAGACTGCCCAGCTCAAAAATCTGGGCTTCTGCCTGGGGATGTCATCTTGAAAATTGACGGAAAATCGGCGGAGGGCAAAACCTCTTCCGATGTCAGTTCCATTTTGAAGGGACAGCCCGGCAGCACGCTCACCATGGAGGTTTTCCGCCCGACAAAGAACAAGAAACTAACTTTCAACATTGAACGCAAAGAGATCAAACTGCCCAACATCCCCTATCACGGCATGATTGACGACCAGATTGGCTACATAAAACTCGACCAGTTCACCGAACGCGCCGGCGACGAGGTCAAGGACGCCTTTTTGGATTTGAAGAAAAAGGGCATGACTGCGCTGGTGCTGGATTTGCGCAATAATGGCGGCGGTCTGTTACAAGAAGCCGTTAAGATCATGAACATCTTTGTGGATCAGAACGTTACAATTGTGACGACGAAAGGGAAAATTGCCGAACAGAACAACACTTTCAAAACGCGGATGCCAGTTACCGACAAGGAGATTCCGGTGGTGGTACTGGTGAACGAATACAGCGCCTCCGCCTCCGAAATCGTGTCGGGCGCATTCCAAGACCTCGACCGCGCAGTGATTGTCGGCAAGAAGAGCTTCGGCAAGGGACTCGTACAGAACATCGTGCCGCTGAGCTACAATGCCACCATGAAAATCACAGTTTCCAAATACTACATCCCTTCGGGAAGATGCGTCCAGAAAATCGACTATTTCAACAAAGACACCCTGAACCCCGGCAAGCCCATTCCCGACTCGTTAGCCAAAGCATTCAAGACCAAGAACGGACGTACGGTGTATGACAAAGGCGGCATCGAACCCGACGTGCCCACCCCAGAAATCGAAGCCAGCGAGATACTCCTCTCCCTCGTCCTCAACAACCTCGTCTTCGACTACGCCAACCAGTACTTCAGCGAGCACACCATCATCCCGCCAGCCAACGAGTTCACCGTGGACGAAGCTCTCTACGCGGATTTCGTCAACTTCTTGAAAAACAAGAACTACGATTACACCACAGAAACGGAGGAGGTGCTGAAGGATTTGAAAGAGAGCGCCGAAGCCGACCACTATTTCAAAGACATCGAAAGCTATTACAATCAGATGGTCGAGCAGATTAAGCGAAATAAAGCCGCTGATTTACAGACATATAAAAAAGAAATCTCCGAATACCTCGCTTCAGAAATCGCCTCCAGATATTATTATCAGGAAGGCAGAATATGCAGCCAGCTCGCCTCCGACCCTGATATCGAGGAAGCGAAAAGCATCCTGAAAGATCCCCAGCGCTACCGTTCCATTCTTAAAATCAAATAAGCACACTTCACCACTTTGGCGTGAAAGCATCCTTGAGGTGTTCAAGGGTGTCCCCTTCGTTATTTTTCACAATGGAAATGATGTCGAAACGGACCTCGTAAGGATAATTGTGGCGCGTGACGTAGGAGTTGGCGGCGCGAATGATGTTGCGTTGTTTCTGAAGGTTGACGGCTTGCGACGGCTGTCCAAAGGCGGAACTCGCCCGCGTCTTCACCTCTACGAACACAATCGTCTGATTGTCAACGGCAATGATATCGACCTCCAGATGGCCGAACCGCCAATTCGTTTCCAAAATCCGATAGCCCTGCTTGAGCAGGTAGGTCTGTGCCAGGTTTTCGCCCGCCTGGCCGGTCTCTTGTTTCCCTGTCATAGTTCTGAGTTGTTGAGTAGTTTGTTGTTAAATCGGTTGTGTTGTCAAAGTCAATGGCACTAAAAAAGGGCAGATTTGCGACGAACAAACGTTCGTCACAAAATCGCCCTTACTAAATTGTTTTATCTCAGAGGAAAGAATTAGATGGTCTTTCCAGGATATTGCTGCAAGGCAGCTGCGAGGCACTTCATGGCTTCCTTCAGGTCGTCAACCTTGAGGCAGTAGCTGATGCGCACTTCGTTGGTGCCTTTGCCTTTGGTTGAATAGAAACCTGTGGCGGGAGCAAGCATAACGGTCTTGCCGTTCAGGTTGAAGTCTTCAAGCAGCCAACGGCAGAATTTGTCGGAGTCGTCGATTGGCAGACGAGCGACGGCATAGAAAGCGCCTTTGGGTTTGGGGCAGAGGCAGCCGGGCATTGCGTTGATGGCGTCCACCACGGTGTTGCGGCGGGCCACATAGTCGCTGATGACGGCATCGAAGTAGGCCTGCGGTGTGTCAACGGCAGCTTCGGTCAGCACTTGTCCGTAAGTTGGCGGGCTCAAACGAGCCTGGGCGAACTTCATAGCGGTGGCATAAACCTCCTTGTTGTGGGTAATCAGGGCACCGACGCGAACGCCGCAAGCGCTGTAACGTTTTGATACAGAGTCCAAAAGAACGACATTCTGTTCGATTTCCGGAACTTCCATCACGGAGAAATGCTTGATACCGTCGTAGCAGAATTCCCTGTAAACCTCGTCGGCGAACAGGAACAAATCGTGTTTCTTGACGATTTCAGCCAATTTCAGGATTTCTTCCTTTGAATAGAGGTAGCCCGTCGGGTTGTTCGGGTTGCAAATCATGATGGCTTTGGTCTTCGGAGTGATGATTTTCTCGAATTCCTCAATGGAGGGAAGTGCGAAGCCATTGTCAATGGTGGAGATGATCGGTTTAACCTTCACACCGCAGGTGAGTGCGAAGCCGTTGTAGTTGGCATAGAACGGTTCAGGGATGATCACTTCGTCGCCGAAATCGAGGCAGCTGTTGAAAGCGAAGAGGATGGCTTCGGAACCGCCTGTGGTGACGAGGATTTCTTCGGGAGTAACGTTGATGTTGACGCTCTTATAATACTGCGCCAACTTCTCGCGGCAGGAGAGATAGCCTGCGGAATGGCTGTAGGCAATTACCTTTTGGTCGAACTCCTTGACGGCTTTGCGCGCGCACTCCGGTGTCTCGATGTCGGGTTGACCAATGTTGAGGTGATAAACATGTACCCCTCTTTTCTTGGCTTCATCAGAAAAGGGAACCAATTTTCTGATCGGGGATGAGGGCATCGTCTGCCCTTTGGTTGAAATTTTTGGCATAACTAATTGTTTATAATTCAGTGATTTCTATTTTCTCAAAAAGCGGTGCAAAAGTACTATTTTATTCATAATGGGCAATTCCAAATTCATAATTTTTCAGCAGACGTATGAATGTCCATCAATCCAGTTCCTGGCGGATGTCTATCAGACGGGCGCGGATGCGTTCAAGGGCGGCAACGGCGCGAGCCTGCGCTTTCGCGTTTTCAAAATTGCGCGCCAACTCATCCTTCGCCCCTTGCAACGTAAACCCCTTGACCTTCGTTAGGTTATAAATCGTCTGTATCACTTCGATGTCCTCCGGACGGAAAAAACGGTCTCCCTTCTTGTTCTTGTACGGCTTGATCTGCTTAAACTCCTTTTCCCAATAACGCAACAACGATGCGTTGACATTCAGCATTTTAGCCGTTTCCGTGATACTGTAAAAAGGTTTCGTCAAGTTCATGTCTTTAAATGGTCTAAGTCACTTCTTGCTAATCATCGTCTCCTTGCCATCGAAATTGATCCAGTAATCTCCCTTTTTCAAGTCGGCGACGTTCACTTTCTGAGCAGTTCCGCGCTTGATGAAGAAGCCGTTCGCATCATAAAGTTCGTAATGGGTCACGCCGGAAAACTCGATAAAATCCTTCACCTTGTCCGACACCAGCATGATTTTCCTGTTCGGGCTCTTGATTTTGACAATGGGCGACGACAATTCACTGCTCCCGTCATCCTGAATGATGCGGAACAGATTCATCCCCGTAATCAAAACAGGCAGGAAATTATTGGAAATCATCTCGTCGGGCCTACCCAAATCTTTGATTTTCACCCATTTCCCATACAAGAATTGTTGGAGTTGGTAATGGCAGTCCTTATTCATATCCTCGGTTTTCCAATCCAGCATCTTGGTCTTTTTATTATAGACAAAAGACGGAAGAGAAAATTCCGATTCCCGAACTAGACTTTCGGCATTGACCACTTTCGGTACCGCAGATTTATACTGTATTTGTATGTAAATGAAAGCGTTAGGTTGATGCGATGACAAATTGATTTCAAAGGCGTTCGATTGGTGGTTGAACGCATACTCCTTGCCGTTCACCAACACATTCTGGACGCTAAACGACTCATTTTCAGAAGGATTTAAAACATACACATTCTCTCCCGTATATTTTCCACTCACCATTATTTCAGCCACATCCAGCTCGCTCTCCTGCGCCTGTAGAAACGGGAAAACCGACAATAATATTATTATTGTAAGAAAAAGTGATTTCATCATTCGTCCTGTCTTAGTTTTAAAATTTTTATAAACTCCTTAAAATCAGGATTTTGCTTATTCAATTCGTTCATTTTATCCTGAGAATCCAGAATAAATTTCGGTGTCTGAATATTCACATCCACCTTTGAAACCACATCATTGATGGCTTCGCTGTAATTGGCCCGCAGATATTGGAGCACATCTGTCTTTTTGATTTCAAAATCGTTCTGCTGCAACTCGTTTTTCAGTGAAACATAAACGACATTGTCCTTGATTTCAACAGGATAATGCTTCATGGGCGTGTGCAACGTAGGCTTGTTGGCGAAGACCGTATCAATCAAATCCAGCCATTTCTGCTTAAAAACCTCTTCGTCGGTCGTTTCCGCCGGTTCTTTATCTTCGGCGGGCTGAGAAACGGGCGGTGTCGCTTCCACAGATTCCGGAGTGCTGGGTGTTTCCGATGGCGTCTCACCCGACGGTTCTACAACGGGTTCTTGACCCTGCCCTTGACTTTCCGGCTGATTTTCTGACTGATTTCCAGGTTGACTTTCTGGTTGACTTTCTGGCTGATTTTCCAGCTGATTCCCAGGTTGGTTTTCCAGCTGATTCTCAGGCTGACTTTCAGCAGGTTGTTCCGAAGCCGAAACGGATGGTTGTGGCTCGGTCTGCGGTTGCTGTGTATGCACCGGTTCTGGATCCTTCACAACATCTTTGATAGAAGGACTGGGTTTGACGATTGCTTCCGGCGGAACGAAACTCATATTGGATTTCACCGGACCGCGTGCGTCAGCGATTGGCAATGTTGCCGTGGATTGATTAGCGCCCCTCCCGGGATTGCCTGACAGGGGCGACCATCGCAGCTGGACGGTTCTTCAGATACACATAGTTCGCGTTAATCTGCATCAGACAAATTTCGACAGAAAGTCGCTTGTTGTTGGATGCCTTGTAGTTGAAATCGCAGGTGTTGGCCAATTCCAATGCCCTGATCATCAGGCTTTTATCGGCGTTAGTAGCTTGCTTTTCATAACGTTCTTTCACGGTGTCGGAAACTTCAAGTAGCTGAACCGTGTTCGCATCCTTAGCCATCAGCAGATTGCGGAAGTGAGAGGCGAGGCCCGCGATAAAGTTCTGTTCATCAAAGCCGCTGGAGATGATTTCATCAAACAAAAGCAGCGCCTTGGAGGAATCGGCATCGAAGAGGTAGTCCACCATTTTAAAATAATTGTCAACGTCGAGAACGTTCAAATTCTGTATGGTAGCCTGATAGGTGATGTTGTTTCCAGTGAAGCTCACGAGCTGATCGAAGATGGAAAGGGCATCGCGGAGGGCACCATCGGCTTTTCTCGCCACGACGTGAAGGGCTTCATTTTCAGCCACAACTCCCTCATTTTTAGCGACATATTGCAGATGTTTCACGATGTCAGCATCCTTAATGCGCTTGAAATCATACACCTGGCATCTGGAGAGGATGGTGGGGATAATCTTGTGCTTCTCAGTGGTGGCAAGGATGAATTTCGCGTAGGCCGGTGGCTCCTCCAAGGTTTTCAGGAATGCGTTGAAGGCCTGCGGAGAGAGCATGTGAACCTCATCGATGATATAGACCTTGTATTGGGCACCAATCGGGGCGACGCGGACCTGCTCCACGAGGTTGCGAATATCCTCCACGGAGTTGTTGGAGGCGGCATCGAGTTCATAGACATTGAACGAAGCGGAATTGTTGAACGCCTTGCAGGAGTCGCACTCGTTGCAGGGTTCGATGTCCGCTGTCAGATGGGCACAATTGAGGGCTTTGGCAAAGATACGGGCGCAGGTGGTTTTGCCCACGCCACGCGGTCCGCAGAACAAGAACGCTTGTGCCACCTGACCGCTCTTGATGGCGTTTTTCAGAGTGGAAGTGATATGTTCCTGGCCCACAACGGAATTGAAGGTCGAGGGACGGTACTTGCGGGCTGATACGATGAAATTATCCATGGTGATTGATTGGTTGAATCGTTAATTTGTCTATTTGTTGGGGATGTGTGTCAGGTTAAGGATTAATATTTGAGGGATGCTTCGTCGCCGAACGAGATGCCCACACCGCGGGCGGTGCGCACGAGGTCGCTGGTTTCGGGTTTCACGAAATTAGGTGTTTCCAATGCTTTTTCAAGGGTGACATAGGAGATGTCAGGGTGGTTATAGATGACGAGGGTGCCATATTTCTCCTCTTTGGCGAGTTCCACGGCCTTCACGCCGAACTCGGTGGCGAGCACGCGGTCGTAGGCGATGGGGGTGCCGCCGCGCTGAAGGTGTCCGAGCACAGTGACGCGGATGTCGTGTTCCACACCGGCGGCCTCCAACTCCGCTTTCAGTTTGGCGCCCACGCCGCCCAACTTGATGTGTTCGTCGCCGACAGCGGTGGGGGCCATGCCCGTCACCTTGCCGTCCAACGATTTGGCACCTTCCGCAATCACTATGTTGCAGAAGCCGTAGTCGCCTTTGTAGCGGGTGGCGATTTTCTGGGCGATGATGCGCGGATCATAGGGAATTTCGGGGATGATGCAGACCTCGGCGCCACCCGCGATGGCGGTGTTCAGCGCTATCCAACCGGCATCGCGCCCCATCACCTCCATAATGAAAACACGGCTGTGGCTGCACGCCGTCGTCACCAGCTTGTCGAACGCCTCCGTCGCAATCTCCACCGCGGTTTGGAAACCGAAGGTGAAATCGGTACAGGAGAGGTCGTTGTCAATGGTTTTGGGCACGCCGATGACGTTGAAACCCAAGTTGCTGAGTTCCTGCGAGATGCGCTGTGACCCATCGCCGCCAATGTTGATGATGGCATCGAAGCCCATCTCATTGAACCGCTTTTTCATCAGAGCGGAGCGGTTTTCCACCTTCCAACTGCCGTCGGCCTGCTTGACGGGAAAATGGAATGGACCGCCTTTGTTGGTGGTTTTGATGATGGTGCCGCCCTGTATGTGGATGCCGGCGACATCATCCTCCGTCAGAAGACGGATGTCAATATCATCTTTGAGAATTCCATTGAAGGATTCCATGCATCCATAGACCTCCCAATCGGGCTCCTGTGCAGCGCGTTTCACAATACCACGAATCACCGCATTCAGTCCGGGGCAATCCCCGCCACCCGTAGCTACAAGTATTTTCTTTCCCATTTTATTGATAATTACAAACTACCTCAAACAATAAGTTGGTTTTTAGTTCACTGATTTCTGTTTATTTTATGCAAAGCACCGCTGTAGTGGATAATCAGTTTAATCTTTATTGATATGAACCTGGAGTTGGTCGAACGGGATTTCAATCTGGTTTTCTTTCAAGGTTTCGTAAGTGCCTTGCGTGAGGGCGCCCATGACACCCCAGTAGTTCTCGGTTTTGGTCCATGCGCGAAGTTGGAGGTTAATGGAGCTTGCGCCCAGTTCGAGTACGGCCACAGCGGGAGCGTCGGCTTCGTCTTTCAGCACATCGGGGTGGCTCATGGCCAAATCGATAAGCACTTTGCGCGCTTTATTAATATCTTCCCCGTAGGCGATACCGACATTCACATCCACGCGACGCTTCTCACTGCGGGTGTAGTTGGTCAGCGTGTTGGTGGCCAGCTGCGTGTTCGGAACCACAATCACCTTGTTGTCCAACGTAATGAGCAGCGTATTGAAAACCTGTATTTCCTTGACAATTCCACTGATGCCGCCCTGCTCAATGTAATCCCCAACCTTGTAGGGCTTGAGCAAAAGGATGATGACGCCGCCAGCGAAATTTTGCAAAGTGCCTTGCAGAGCCATGCCGACGGCCAGACCGGCGGCACCCAAAATGGCGATAAAAGAGGTCATCTGGATTCCGATCATGCCTGCAACCGTAATAATCAGCAGCACTTTCAGCGCAATGATGATGATTGAGCGCAAAAAAGAATTCAGAGAGACATCCAAATTCTTCTTCGTGAATATTTTAAGCAGCAATTTGTCAAGCCATTTAATCAGTTTCCAGCCAATCCACAAGATCAGCAAGGCAACAATAATAGTTGGCAAATTCCGAAAAAGGACATCATTGAAGAATTCCTTTAATCCAATTAGGAGATGAGAAGTTTCTTTTTCCATTTAAGTAATTGATTATCAATTAAAAAATTTCTGAATGAATATCTGCAAAATTACAATTTTATTTTGAATTTCGGATGGCATTTTCATAAATAATCATTGTGCAGATTAAACCTTGCTGGTGGCGGTGTGTCTAAGCCTCGTTTTTTGCTTTTCGAAAAAAATAGTTATATGAAAAGAATCACGATGTTTTTGCTGACCTGCGTTTTCATTGTTTCCCTTTCGGCGCAGGCGGAGCAGACGAAGGGAAAATGCGACGACCAGCGGTGTCAGACCATGATGAAGCTCAAACGCGCTTTCATCGAAGAGAATTTCATTTTGGGCGATGCTGGACAACACAAGCAATTCTGGGATGCCTATTCAAAACTGGAGAAATCCGAATTCGAGGCTTTTCAGCAACAGCAGAAGATGAAAACGGAGGCAGGGCTTCCGAAATTAGCCCGTGGAGCCTCGTTGGATACACTTTCCAACGAACAGATTCTGGCCTATTACAAAATCAAGTTCCAAATTCGCGACCAGAAATACAAGGCCGAGAAAACATTCTTCGAAGAAATCTGCAAGTGCCTGTCGCCCAAGCAAATCAATGAGTATTATCAGTTGGAAAAGAAATTCAAACGCACAGCGGTGAGCAAGGAGGAGCACAAACGCCTCAACGCAAAAGGGGTTCCGGCCTCCAAGATTCCCACGTCAACCAAGCCCTCTGACGTCAAAAAATAATCTCGCCCATAGTAGATTTTTGCATACGTATTTTGCCGATGGCCTCCAACACGATCAAGTTAACGAGGCCGTCGGTGTTTTTTTTGTCTTGGAAAATCGCGGATTTCATCTCCGCCAC
>ONXT01000255.1 GCA_900321845.1 uncultured Bacteroidales bacterium
ATGACTGGGGACGTAACGTGCTGTACGACAATGGAAACGGCGGCACCACCTATGCCTTTTCCATGAGCCAGTACTCCACCCTCGATGCCACCGCCGTTGGCAACTATTGGGGCGCCAACGACACTGCTTTCGCTGAAAGCGTCATCCTGCACCAGACCGACAACTCTTCGCTGGGGCACGTGGAGTTCTTTCCCATCATGCCGTTGGAGCCGACATTCTTAGACTTTATGGACATCTATGAGGGAGACACACTCTATTTGTCGGATGCGGATTATGTGCCGGGAATCTATTATGAGGAGTCTGATCCTGATGTCTATTTGTATTTTTATCCTTCGCTCTTTGGATTTTATGCTTTTGAACGCGCAGAGAATTGTGAGATTATACCCATCGTGCCGCGAGGTGTGGCCTATGAAGTCGTATCAGATGGGAGTGAATGGGGCGAGTCTTGGTATGGACGCACCATCAACTTCCGTTTTTCTGTACCTCATGGAGATACATTATTGACATCTGTTCATCTATATGTCCAAAATGACGGTGTGGAGGAAGAAGCACTTCCATCTTTGCGCATCTATCCCAATCCCGTGAAAGGAAACCACTTCACGGTGGATGGATGGGGCGATGGAACGGCCGTTGTTACGGTCTATGATGTCAACGGGCGAATGGTCTGCCGACACGGAGATGTGCTGTCTGGCAGCACGGTCGCTGTTGGCGGCTGGCGTCCCGGCATCTACTTCGTACAGATCCGGCAAGGAAATGCCCAATGGACAGCGAAGGTGGTACGGTATTAGCAATCAGTTGTTAACGATCTCAAAGTCCATCTGGCGTTTGTTCAAATCCACGGCGATGACTTTCACCTTGATGGTGTCGCCGAAGCGGTAGTTGTGGCCTTTGTGCAAGCCGACGAGCGTGTAGTTCTCCTCGTCAATGTAGTAGAAATCGTCGGTGAATTTGCGTAGCGGAATCAACCCTTCGCATTTCGATTCCTTGAGTTCGGCGAAAACGCCCCACTTGCCGATGCCACTGACCGTCGCCTCGAATACCTGTCCAATTTTGTCTTCCAGGAACTCCGCCTGTTTGTACTTGATGGAGGTTCGTTCTGCTTCCGTCGCCTTCTGCTCCATCTGTGAGCAGTGCTTGCAGTACTCTTCGTACTCGTTGGCGTCCACCGATGGCTGTTTCTGCATGTAAGCGTCCAACAACCGGTGCACCATCAGGTCTGGATAGCGGCGGATAGGGGAGGTGAAGTGGGTGTAAAACGGAAACGCCAGTCCGTAGTGGCCGATGTTTTCGGTGGAATAGATGGCGCGTGCCATTGTGCGGATCGACAGTTTGCAGAGCATCTCGTATTCGGGCTTGTCTTTTGCCTGCGCAAACATTGTATTGAAGGAGCTTGCCAGCATTTTCGGCGTGCCCGTCTTGAAATCGTATCCGATTTTCTTTACGAAATTCTTGAAAGTCAGCAATTTGTCATCCAACGGCTTGTCGTGGACACGATATACGAAGGTCTTGGGCTCTTTGTTGTTGGGGGTGCGTCTCCCGATTTTTTCCGCCACTTTCTTGTTGGCTAAAAGCATGAACTCCTCGATCATGAAGTTGGCTTCGGTGGATATTTTGAGTTCCACGCTGATGGGTTTGGCATTCTCGTCCAACTTGAATCGCACCTCCTCTGTTTCGAAGTTGATGGCGTTGTTTTCAAAGCGCTTCTTTCTCAGGATTCGTGCCAAAGCGTTGATTGTCAGTATTTCGTTGGCGAGTTTGCCCTCGCCGCTGTCGATGGTTTTCTGCACCTCTTCGTAGCAGAAGCGCTCGTTGGAGTTGATGATGGTGTGCCCGATCCACTCCTTGACCACCTTGGCGTTGTCGTCCATATCGAAAACGGCGCTGAAGCAGAGCTTGTCCTCGTGCGGGCGCAGGGAGCAGAGGTTGTTGGAGAGTGCCTCCGGCAACATCGGGATGGTGCGGTCAACGAGATAGACGCTTGTACCGCGCTCGTAGGCCTCTTTGTCGATGAGCGATCCGGGCTTGACGTAGTGCGATACGTCGGCGATGTGTACGCCGATGCGGTGGTTGCCGTTGGGCAGCTTTTCATACGAAAGCGCATCGTCGAAGTCCTTGGCATCACTTGGGTCGATGGTGAAAGTGGTGACTTCGCGGAAGTCTTTCCTGCCCTTTATTTCTTCAGCAGTAATTTGATTGCCAAGGCTCTGCGCTTCAAATTCCACCTCTTTGGGGAAGGTGAGCGGGAAGTCGTTTTCCGCCAAAATGGATTGCATCTCCACGTTGTTGTCGCCGGGTTTGCCCAGTACGTTAACCACTTCACCGATGGGATTCTTGCTTCCTTGTGTCCAATCCACGATTTTGACTACTACTTTGTTGCCATTTTTGGCTTTTTTGAGAAGCCGTGTAGGGATGAGTATGTCGCGGCGATAGGAGGAGCTGTCGGGGATGAAGAAGGCGATTCCCTTTTCAATGTGGATGATGCCGACGACTTGTTTCTGGCTGCGTTCAAGGATTTCTACGATTTGGCCTTCCGGTTTGCGGTCTTCGCGGGGCGGAAACACAAGCACCTTCACAAGGTCGTTGGGGAGGGCGTTGCTCATGTTGCGTTCGGCAATGTAGATGTCTTCTTTTTCGCCCTCTTGCAGCACGAATGCCGCGCCGCTGTATTTCACCTCAAGCCGTCCTGTCACGTAGTTGCGGCCCGTGGTCGTCTTGTCGAGGTATTTGCCGTTGATGCGGTATTTGCCGCGACTGGTCTGGATGAGGATTTTGGCACGAACGAACTTCTCGATGACTTGCCGTACTTCCTCGCGTCCTTTCTTGTCGAAGATGTGGATTTTGGCGGCAATCTGTTTGTAATTGAGTTTGTCGTTGGTGCCTGTTAAGGCTTCGATTATTTTGTTTTCAAGGTTTTGCATTTTTGATAGTAGTTAAGTGATTAATTATTAGTGAGTTTGTAGAAATCAAAGTTTTTACATTCTTTCTAACTTGAAATGATTATTGGCAATAATCCCTACGTGTCAGTCGCCGTTTTTGAACTGACGGGATTTATTGTTGATGGCGCCTGTTACGCCAAAATTTTCTCCATTTCGCCGGAGAGCGGGGCTTCCACTTCAATCATCTTGTGGTTGACGGGATGTTCGAAGATGACTTTGAAGGCGTGAAGGGAGATGGAGCCATCGCGATTGGAGCGGTGTGCGCCGTATTTCAAATCCCCTTTGATGATGGTGCCGTTGGCGGCCAGTTGTGCGCGTATCTGATGGTGCCGTCCGGTCACCAAAGTGACTTCCAACAAAGTGTAATGGTCTAATTGTCTGAGGGTTCTGTATGAAAGCTCAGCTTTTTGCCACCCCTCTTTTTCGGTGTGTGAAACGTGAGTCTTGTTGCTTTTCTCGTTTTTCTGCACCCAGTCAATGAGGGTGCGTTCGGGGATGAGCGGGGCTTTTTCGGTCAGGGCGAGGTAGATTTTGGTGATTTTGCGGGCTTTCACCAGTTCGTTCATTCGGGCAAGTGCTTTGGAGGTTTTGGTGAAGATGACCACGCCGCTTACGGGGCGGTCGATGCGGTGGACAAGTCCGCAGAAGACGTTGCCTTCTTTGTGATAACGTGCTTTGAGGTAGGATTTTACGTCGTCAATAAGCGGTTTGTCACCAGTTTTGTCGCCCTGCACGATTTCGCCGGCCATTTTGTTGATGATGATGAGGTGGTTGTCCTCGTAGAGGATTCGGGTGGCGAGGTCCATTAATACTGTTCTTTGTCGTTGGGGAATTGCACGGTTTTCACATCTTCGATGTAATTGCCGACGGCGCGGATGATCTCCTCGCTTAGGTTGTGGTATCTGCGAAGGAATCTGGGGGAGAATTGCTGGGTGATGCCGAGCATGTCGTGAAGTACGAGCACTTGTCCGTTGGTATCATGACCGGCGCCGATG
>ONXT01000254.1 GCA_900321845.1 uncultured Bacteroidales bacterium
CGAACAGGCAGGCACGCACGATAAAGTTATCGTTGAAAGCCGTCTGAAAACAGTCACCCCGACTATTAACGTTACCGACAATGACGGCAACGTCATCAAGACTTTCGACATTCCGGTAGGTGCACGTCTCGCTGTTGAAGTAGGCGACAAGATTGAATCCGGCGCCATTCTGGCCAAGATTCCACGTACTTTCGGCAAGTCCGGCGATATCACGGGAGGTCTTCCGCGCGTAACCGAGCTCTTCGAAGCCCGCAACCCCTCCGATCCCGCTATCGTTTCCGAAATCGACGGTGTGGTTTCCTTCGAAAAGAAACTCAAACGCGGCAACCGCTGCATCAACATCACCTCCAGAACCGGTGAAAGAAGACAATACCTCATCCCCGCCTCCAAACAGATTCTGGCACAGGAAAACGACTACGTGAAAGCCGGTACTCCGCTGTCAGAAGGTGCCCTGACTCCGTCAGACATCTTGAACATCAAGGGCGCAATGAAGGTACAGGAATACATCGTGAACGAAATCCAGGAGGTTTACCGTCTGCAAGGCGTAAAAATCAACGACAAGCACTTTGAAGTCATTGTTCGTCAGATGATGCGCAAGATGGAAATCGAGGATCCGGGCGATACCAAGTTCTTACAGGGCGAATTAATCAACAAGATCAACTTCCAAGAAGAGAATGACAATATCTGGGAGATGAAAGTTGTGGTTGATGCCGGCGATTCCGAAAAGATGAGCAAGGGTCAGCTGATTTCGCCGAAGGAACTTCGCGATGAGAACTCACTGCTGAAACGCCGCGACCTAAAGCTGGTCACCGTCCGCGATGCACGCCCGGCCACGGGTAAACCGATTCTGCAAGGTATCACGAGAGCTTCCCTGCAAATCAGAAGCTTCATCTCTGCCGCCTCCTTCCAGGAAACGACGAAGGTGCTCACCAACGCAGCCTGCTATGCCCAAGCCGACCACCTGCTCGGCTTGAAGGAGAACGTGATTGTCGGCAACCTGATTCCCGCCGGTACCGGTCTGAAACGCTACCAGAACCTCGAAGTAAGCTCGATGGAAGAGTATGAGAACCTGATGGCATCGAAATTGTAAGCCAAGAATCTTTCATAAATGCAAAGAGACGTCATTGGATGGCGTCTCTTTTTTTTAATGTCTATCCGCAAAAGTGACTTCCCTCTACCGATTCTCCACTTCACGCTTCACGATTCTCGTCAGTATCGGGACCTTAATCCAGTTCGGGATGATTTTTGAGAAAAACCAGCTCACGGGATTGACCACGATTTCGCTTCTGCCCCGCAAAAGTTGGCGTACGCACTTGCGCGCCACCCGCTCCGGCGGAACCAGCGTCAGTTTGCCGAAAAGTTTCTGTTTTTCTATACGTTGCACGATTTCGGGACTGGTGGCCATCGCGCCAGGCGTCACCACACTCACTGTAAGTCCGCGCAACTTGAACTCCGCCCGCAGACTCTTCGACAACGCATACAGGTAGGACTTGCTCGCCGGATAGACCATCTTGTAGCCCATCGGCGTTAATGCCGCCATACTGGAGACATTCAGGATGTAACTATGCGACTGATGCAGAAGATTGGGCAGCAATTGCCGAATCAGCAGCGACGGGGCAAACACATTCAGATGCAGAATTTTTTGAATATAGGCCTCGTCGGTCTGCTCAAATGCCCGCGAACCGCCCAAACCGGCATTGTTGATGAGCATGGAAACATCCCCCTTCGCCAAAATCTCCTTCGCAGCCTCCAAAACCGACTCCTCATTCGTCAAATCAGAGACAACATATTGACAATCAATATGATATTGATTAATCAATTCATGACAAAGTGAAGAAATACTCTCATTGGAACTGACGAGAATCTCATTGATTCCTCGTTGCGCCAGTTCTACGGCAAAAGCACGGCCCAAGCCCCGGCTGGCACCTGTCACAACAGCAAACGATGATGAATCGGTCTTTCCCATACGAAAATACATCTATCCAATTCAGTGATTACTAATCACATATCTCAATTTTCTTCTTATAACACCTACGACGGCAAATCAATTCGGCGTCATATTTTTTCCAGATATGCGCGGCGGGGTTGTTCTCCAATTGCTGCGAAGTGTAGGCATATTCAAAACCATGCGCAAGGAACGACTCGTTGAGATACTTATGGTAAAGCAGGTGGATACCGCTGTTTTGGTATTCAGGCAGCACTCCTGTGAGGAACATATCCACATTCTTATTGTGTTTCAAGGATTTGAGCACACGAGAAACGCCCATGAACGAGATTTTGCCATTCATTTTCTGGAACGCCTCGCTCAATGAAGGCAAGCAGAAGGAGATGCCGACCATTTTCCCGTTCTCGTCTTCCAAAATAGAAATCAAATCAAGGACCGCGAACGAGAAATTCTCTTTGATAAGCCACTCGATTTCCGCCTCGGTAAGCGGGATGAAGTTGAAGATATTCTGGTAACTCTGATTGAGCACCCTAAAGAAATCCTTTCCTGCGCGAATCAGTTCCGCTTTGTTTCTGAGTTGGCGGATATGCACTTTACTGTGCATCTGCACGCGGGAAGCAAGCCGCTCGATGATGTCGGGCACCTCAAGCACCTTCACCTTGTATTGAATGTAGTCCACCTCCTTTTCAAAGTGCAAATGGTCCATGAATACGGGATAATAGGGGTAGTTGTAGTCGGCGGCGATGGAAGGCGTTTGGTCAAATCCTTCCACGAGCATCGCCTGCTTATCCATATTGGAGAAACGGGAAGGACCGCAAATCTCCATCATTCCGTTTTCCGCCCCCCATTTTTCCACCGCATCCAACAGAAGTTGTGCCACCGCCTCGTCTTCTATGAAATCGAACCAGCCGAAGCGCACTCTTTTTTGCCCTTTCATTTCATTGCACTTGTGGTTGATGACGCCGGCCACACGTCCAACTATCTGATTTTCATTATTATATGCAAGCCACATCTTCAATTCGCAAAAACTGAGTGCGGGATGCTTGGTCAACGTTTTAAGCTCGCCCCTATCCAACGGCGGGACAAAGTGGGGGCAGTCCCTATACAACGATTTTGGGAAACCGATGAAATTCTTCAACTCTTTATTAGTGGTGACTTCTTTTAGAGAATACATGACAAGTAGTGAGTGAACACAATGAACTTGCAAAAGTAACAATTAAAAATAAAATTTTCAATAAGAAGATAAGAATAGTGTAAAAAATAATTCACCATGGGATATTCGATATTCAATAAAAAAATCGTATTTTTGCGGCTTGAAACGCGGTAATAGCTCAGTTGGTAGAGCGGCAGCTTCCCAAGCTGCAGGTCGCGGGTTCGAGACCCGTTTACCGCTCACTTAGTGATTTGAAATCCGTGATCTGTGAACCGACTGGTCACTATTCGCAAATCACACTAATCCCAACCAATTCCATGAGCGACGACGTAAGAATGGGAGGTTTTGAAATCCTGCCTCCCGTAGTGAAGAACCTTCTGATTATCAACGTGCTGTTTTTTCTGGGCACGCTGGTTGCCGAAAAATTCGGAGTCGATTTGAACGCATGGCTCGGCTTGCACTATTTCAGTGCGCCCGATTTCCATGTGTGGCAACCCCTGACCTATATGTTCATGCACGCCGACTTCGGACATCTTTTTTTCAACATGTTCGCCTTGTGGATGTTCGGAGCAGCGGTGGAAAACGCCTGGGGGGGAAAACGTTTCCTTGTTTTCTACCTTATCACGGGGCTCGGTGCGGGTTTCACACATTTCGCCGTCTTCGCGTTGACCATCCAGCCCAACCTCAACCTCATCAACGCATTCCTCGCAGATCCGTCGTTCGCCAACTTCGAGAATCTCTACAACGGGCTCACCATTCTCAAGGAGATGCCTGTCCAAGCTCAAAGTGCCTGGCAACAAACCTACCTGCAACTGCTGCAAGCGCCTAACGACACCGCCTCCCTTAACGAAGTTGCGCATCAGGTCAGCCTCTTC
>ONXT01000253.1 GCA_900321845.1 uncultured Bacteroidales bacterium
CCTTCTTCAATTCAATCAGCTCATTCAGGGGAAATTGGGAGACTGTGCAAAATTCATGCAGACACTCGTTCACACCAGTAACCCAAGCACCTTCTGGTTCAACCAGTTCGTAAACATTGGGCGGCAAAATCTTCAACAGGTTTTCCTTTTTCTTATCATACCAGAATTGGATGACTTGAAGCGTAATTTGGATGTGGGAATTGTTGCCTTCGGTGTGGATTTGCTTACGGAGGAAATGAATCAGCTTGTCATTGCGGTGGGAAAGCTCGTCGATTTTGGTGGAAACATCGCGAAGCTGCCCCTCGGCACCGATTTCATTGAAATAGACCGGGAAAATCCGAGCCAGCTGCTTGGTCTGTTTATATACAGGGAAAATCTTGGAATTCAGCAACTTAGTGATGTCTTTCTGGAAGAAATCCGTATCAAAGACGAAGATGCCACCGATTTTGAGATTGATAATAAGGGCAGAAAGCAGGCGTTGCATTGTTTCCGGCGCATATTCAATCAATTCCAACCAAACACGCACGTTTTTGATGTGGCACGGATTCACTTTCAACTCCCAATCGTTCGTGATATAGGTGACCCCAGGCGTAACAAAACCAAACTCAATGATCTTCTTTTCAAAATAATGGATGAGGAAATTATCCTTCTTGTTGATGATTGATTTTCCCAATTCCAAAATGGATTCCAGAATCAGATTCAAATGGCTTTCGCGGAAATCCACAAACTGCTCAAACAGATCGTCCATGGAAGCGATGCACTCCTGTTCGTCCAACTCACTGACCCGCTTGATGACTTTGTTCAATTCGACAATCAGCTGTGCTTGATTATCAATGGTTCCAGGAAGATGTAACAAGTAAAAAATGTAACAGAACTGTTCCGCTGCCTTATCAAAAACGGCTATTTTGGATTCAAAAGCCTTGATAATGTCGGAAAAGGTAAACGCATTCCCGCAAAGTTCCTGCCAATTTTTGGCAGATTCTGCACGCTCCCGGAAGTCACTGAACATCGAATGCCCAAGCGTATTGATTTCAGCGGAGTAGTCACGCGACATCTTGCCTTTATGTTCCTCGTACCAAACCTCAATCTGTGTGGTCGATTCCCAAAAAAGAATATGACTGAGCACCAAACGCTTCATAAAAACGAAAGTTTGGTCGGCAGTAGCGGGGTTATTGGCAGCCAAACTCAATTTAAGACGGAACTGGCCGATATGGCAATAGTAACTGAACGCATTTTCATCCAGATATTTATCTAAAATTTGAATACACCGCTCGACTCCATCTCCGCAATGAAGCAGCACCTCGTTGTTGGATTCGATGAATCGAAGAAAATAGGTTACCAGATCCCTGGCGAGGTTGTGCGGCAATTTCTCAGAGAAAAGCTTGCGATAGATTTCCAGTGCCACCGCAACCACACGCTTCTGATCCTCCGTGGGGAGTTCCTTATAGAGCCAAAAATCGCTGATTGTCACATTCGGGAGAACCTTGATAACCTCCGCTCTATTGGAATAAGGGTGATCGTATTCATTGAAAAACTCCACCACGCGCTTGTGGAGCCCCCACTGTTTTTCAGATTGCTGGATGAACCACTGGTGCTCATCGGGGATGGTGAAAGCGACGTTCGTATTGCGGAGATTGACCTTCAGCGCATCCGATTGAATTTCAGTAACTTGTCCTTTATTAGTATTGTCAGTCATAGCTTTGAACGTATTTTAAAAGGTCGATGATTCTGGATGAGTAACCGCATTCGTTGTCATACCATGCCAAAATCTGGCAGAAGTTGCCGCCAATCACCTTGGTGGCCAGGTCATCGAAAATGGCGGAATGGGTGTTGTTGGTAATATCGCTGCTTACGATTGGGTCCTTCGTATATTCAAGGAAACCTTTCAAAGGCCCTTCGGCGTAACGACGAAAAGCCTCGCGGATATCGTGGGCGGTGGTCGGGTGATGCAGTTCGGCTGTCAATTCCACGAACGAGCAGTCGGCGATGGGCACGCGGGTGGCAAAGCCATCGAAGATATTCCGCATTTCAGGAATGACAAGATGTACGGCGCGCACGGCGCTGGAAGTGGTCGGGATGATGTTGGCGATAGCAGAGCGCGCCCGACGGTAATCGGCGTGATACCCGTCCTGCAAATTCTGATTATTGGTTGTCGGATGCACCGTATTCATAAAACCGCGGGCGATTCCGAACTCATCGTTCATCACTTTCAACATGATTGCCACGCAGTTGGTTGTGCAGGAAGCATTTGAGATAATGTCATCGGAAGCATTGATAGTCAGGTGATTGACCCCCATCACTATAGTTCTTTCAATGGAGGCATCATCGGGAGGGCAACTCAGAATCACACGCTTCACGCCTCCACGCAAATGGCCTTGCAGGGTTGCGCGCGTCTTGAAATGTCCGCACGAATCCAACACGTACGAAACACCGGTGGAATCCCAGGGAATCTCTTCCGGCGAGGAAAAATTCGTCACCAAAATCTGTTTTCCATTGACAATCAAATGGTTCTCATCATAGTCAATGTCAGCAATAAAACGCCCGTGAATACTGTCATACTTCAGAAGATGCGCCATCAGCTGCGTATCCATTTTGTCGTTGATATGGGTCACTACCATATCATCGCGGGAGGAGAGTAAACGGAAAACCATCTTCCCAATCCTTCCGAGTCCGTTAATTCCAATTTTTACAGCCATTGTTAATATTTTAATCTACTAATTACCAATACGATACGCCAATTTTCACCCCAACTGAATGATAACATTTATTGATGGAACGATTGGTCGTGATCTGAGAATAATCATGTGCCGTCGGATCGTCGGTGTGCCAATATTGCAGGGTTGAATACTGCATTTTATAATCGGCTGCGAAAATGAGTGAAACCTTGTCATTCAACGCCAATCGCGCTCCAATCCCTGCATTTGCATACCATCCGGACTTTCCACCGTAAATAACATGCGTCATTTTTTCCGGCTTCGGGCTTGTGTACCACTTAAACGAGTAGCCACCGTTTGCATAGAAAATAGGGGATATGAACTTGTCTATAAAATTCACCGTGATGTGGGCACAAACGGGGATGAAAACAGACTTTTTCGAAAAGTTCAAACCAAGGTCAACACCCAGATTCACATACGGATTGAACTGATAGGCAATCACTTGGTCGATGCCGAAATTCATTAACTTATTCTTGATTGTGCGCCCGTCGAATTTAAAATCTCCCACACCGGCATTGAATGAAACAGACGATTGATAGAGAAAATGCGAGGTGTAATGCTTCGTATTCACCATGCTCTGCGACTGTGCCGAAACGATGAATAGCAGGGAAAAAATTGTTACAAAAATTGCAATTTTCGTTTTCATAAATTATTGATCTAGAATATCTTGCGCAGCTTGAAGAGCAGCCTGACCGATTATTTCCCCACTCATCATCTTGGCGATTTCCTCTACACGCTCGCTATGATTCAATTTTTTGACTTTTGTATGGCTTTTATCTTTATCCACTTCCTTAAATACTTGATAATGAACGCTTCCAGCCGCAGCAATCTGAGGAAGATGCGTAATTACCAACAACTGGCGCGTGGCTGACATGTCCTTCATCATCCTCGCCACCTTGCCCGCAATTTCGCCGGAAATACCGACATCAATCTCGTCAAAAACAACCGTCGGCAACACGGATCGATCCGAAATGGTGGATTTGACGGCCAACATCAGGCGCGACATTTCACCGCCGGAAGCCACTTTTTCCAGTTCGTCCACCTCCACGCCCTTATTGGCAGAAAAAAGAAAACGAACATCGTCCATGCCATTTTTTTGCAGAGAGGAAGATGGGGAAAGTTGCACGGAAAATTGGGCATCAGGCATACCCAAAGCTTTAATTTTCAATAGAATCTGCTTTTCCAAGATGGACAAAACAGACTTTCTGCGCTTGGAAAGCTCCTCCGCTTTTTGAGTTGCTGACGACAAAAAAGAAGCTCGTTGTTTTTCTGCTTCTGCGATTTTCTCGTCATCATCCGTAAATGCGGACAGCTCCTCCCCTACCTCATTCATCTTAGCTATCAGTTCGGGAACAGAATTGACATGATGTTTTTGCTCCAAAGAATAGATCAAATCCAGACGCTCCTTCATCTCTTCCAAAACTACCGGATTGTATTCGACTTTATCATTCAAGGAGGAAATTTCTGAAACCAAATCCTTCAAATCTATGTAGTTGGCTTCAATTCTTTCGTTAATAGATTGAATATCACTACGATAAGATGAAATAGAAGTACAAAGGGTTTGGGCTTGGCGAAGAAAATTCAAGGCGTTCTCCTCATTCTCATCCAAAAGTTGAAGAATTTGAAAGAGATTATGCTTAATAGTTTCTGTATGTGTCAGAAAATCAATCTCTTGCTCCAACTCCTCCTGCTCATTTTCCTTCAATTGGGCTTGCGAAAGCTCATTGAAAACAAATTCAAGAAAATCTTTTTTTTCCAAACGGCTCTGCTGGATTTCCTTCAATTCCGAAAGTTGCTTATCATACTTCTTAAATTCCGCCAAATCAGTACGATAGTCCTGAACTTCACGGGAAATCCGCGCAAACTCGTCCACCACATTCATGCGGAAATCGGCATCTTGAAAAAACAGGTTTTGGTGTTGGGAATGAATGTCAATCAAGCGGGAGGTCAGTGCTTTAAGCAGCGGCAGGTTAACGGGAGTGTCGTTGATGAAGGCGCGGGACTTTCCACTGTAGGAAATCTCACGGCGGATTATTGTATCCTGCTGATAATCAAGATTGTTTTCTTGGAAGAACGGCTGAAGATTCAAGTTGTCCACATCAAAGACCGCCTCAACAAAACACTTCTTGGTCTTGTCGAAAAGGACGGAAGTATCTGCACGATTTCCGAGAATCAGGGACAACGCGCCCATGATGATTGATTTTCCCGCGCCCGTTTCGCCCGTAATCACGCTCATTCCTTGATCAAATTGGATTTCTAACGAGCTGATTAAGACATAGTTATCTATTTGGAGCGAACGAAGCATGTAAAATCAGTTGGCTTGATTGATGGCGTTATATTTGGCTGAATTGGACGGATCAAGTTGTTTCATCAAACGAACCACCTCGGTTTTTTCAACCGGAGTAGCCTCTTTGAAGATGTTCACGATCTCATCGGACTTGGCCTGAACGAAAATTTGAACAATGTAAATATTTGATTTCTGGGAATTTACCTTCTGCAAATCGCGGATGGCATCCAAAACGGAAGCGCGCCCCACATCCACCGACTCCGACATCACATCCAATCCCAAGCGATGATATTTGTAAAGGAATTCGTGAATTTTGCTATAGGTGGGATTGGTCAGATTTTCAGTCATCCAATAACGGTTGCGCTGACCGGTCTCGTAAGATTTCCACCCCGGCTCCGTGGCAGTCTGACACGCGTTTACAATGCCTTGTGCCAACGTATAATAGGGCTCGCCGCCGTTGAGAGAGAATGTGTCGAAATCGAGTGCGAGGAAAATATTGAGGTAATAAGCGATGAGGGAGGTGAGCTGTGAAAGATTACTGTTTTCAGCATATTCGAGCGGTGCACCCTCTTCGTAGGTGAATTTAATATTCTTATCTTGTAAATTCAGGACAGGCGACTTGTAGTTGGTGTTAAAAATCGGCCGTTGTAGCTGAATTGTCATCGTTCCGGTATAAGTGTCGCCACTCATTTCCGAAAGCGTGATTTGAATGGCGCACTCAATTCTTTCATTGGTTTTCAACGTGTACTGGCACCATTTGCGATCATTGATAAATTTGTAAAGTTCCTGCTGTAAAGTATTGAATTTATTGCGGTTGGAACCGGCAATCTGCTGTGAGTTGACAGAAAGCTGACACTGGAAATCCTGTGCCGGCAGAGCTGCCATCATCATCAGAAAAAGCAAGAAGCTGCCAATTTTTTTCATAGTGGTTATTTGATTTTCATATAATCGACGATGTAGTTCACAATGTCCTGCGCCACCTCGCGCTTATCCTTGAGTTCTCCTTTCGTGATCTTCCCAGTACGGTCGATCAGTGTGACGAGATTGGTCGGGCATTGGAACCCTGCGCCTTGATTTTTCAACGAGTTAAGAACGATGATATCGGCGTTTTTATTTTTGAGTTTCGAAACGGCGTTATCCATCTCGTGCTCGGTTTCCAAGGCGAAACCCACCACACACTGGCTATCGGTCTTTTGCTTCCCGATTTCAGCCAGAATATCGGTGGTCTTCTTCAATGCGAGATTGAAATTGGCCTCTGACTTTTTGATTTTTTCGGGAGCCACCTCTTGCGGGGTGTAGTCAGCAACGGCAGCCGCCATCACGATAAGGTCGGCCTGCGGGGCTGCCTGCAAACAGGCATTCAGCATCTGAGCGGCTGTTTTCACGTCAACACGCTGTATAAGAGGATGTTGCGTCTGCAAATGGGTCGGACCGGTCACTAAAGTGACTTGCGCGCCCGCATCAGCCAGCGTCTCCGCCAGTTGAAAACCCATCAAACCGGAAGAATAATTTCCGATAAATCTCACTGGATCAATCGGTTCGTAAGTCGGACCAGCAGTAACCAAGGCGCGCTTTCCGCTTAAAATCCGTTTGGAAGCAAAATGAGATTTGATGTTTTCAAAAATCTGTTCCGGCTCAAGCATACGCCCGTCACCGGAGGTTCCACAAGCCAAAAAGCCTGTTCCTGTGCCAAGAATTTGCACACCCCTCTCCTGCAATTTCTGTAGATTTGCCTGAGTAGCAGGGTGATGCAGCATATTGCTATTCATTGCGGGAGCGAGAAAAACTGGTTTTGCACAAGCGAGGAGCAAAGTGGAAAGCGCATCGTCGGCAATTCCGCCGGCATATTTGCCGATAATATTGGCGGTTGCAGGTGCCACAACCAACAAATCGGCCCAATCGGCAAGTGCAATGTGCTCTACCTCAACATTTTCCGACACGGAAAACATATCGGTATAAACCTTGTTCTGCGAAAGAGTTCGCAGCGACAACTCCGTGACAAACTCCAACGCATGACGGGTTGCGACCACCTTGACCTCTGCACCCCAGACTCTCAATAAACGAATGAGAGATAGCGACTTATAAGCTGCTATCCCACCCGTAACACCCACAACTATGTGCGGAACTTTATGCATTTTCCTCTTCTTGCGGATTGTTCAGTTTAAAATGGATCTTGCCATCCTCAAACTCTTTGATGGCCATCGAGGTGGGTTTCGGAAGACGCTCGTACTGCTTGGCGACCTCGATTTGTTCGCGGTTCTCGAAAACTTCTTCCAATGAATCCGTCGCAGGAGCAACTTCCTGTATCTCCTTTTGCATTTCGTCCTTGATTTCCAAAGAAATCTGATCGGCGCGTTTCGACATGATTACAACAGATTCGTAAATGTTGTCGGTGTCTTTGTCAAATTCACGGACATTTCTGGTAATAGCCATCGTTTCCGCATTCGTTTTTTTCAAATCAGTCTTCATGGTTTTTATCCTTCTTTTTGTTTTTGGTTTCTTTTTTGATATCTTTTTGATTTTTTTTGTCAATTTTAGCCTGCGCTTCCACAGCATATTTCTCCGACTCCAATAGCAGCGTAGAGTATGGATAATTGATTTTCATACTGTTATAACTGTCAACACAGGCGGTATATCGCTCATACTTCTTTGACTCGACACTTTTCTGCGCATATTCGTAATTGTTACGGACCAAAATCGCGTACGCGTCATCCGCATATTTTGAGTAGGAGTATTTAGCAAGAAAATTGCGGGCTGCAATCTGAGCCGACTTGTAATTCTCTGTGTTATAATAGAGTTTCAGAATTTCAAAATCTTTAAGAGCCAATTTCTCACGCATTTCATCCAACAAGGCATTCAGTTCAATCATACGAGAACTATTGGGATAGAGGCGTGTGAAGGCTTCAATCTCTTCAATCACATAATAGGTTTCCGTTTGGTCGAGGCTGTATTCGGGAGAAAGATGCGACAACGCTTGAATTGCCTTGAAATGAGCATCTTCCGCACGCGGGTTCGTAGAGTATTTGTTTGCATACTCCTTGAAATGGTAGGCGGCCATCTCAAAATCACTATTCTGGTAATAACAGTCGGCAAAAAGGTAGAGGACGCTATCGGCCCGAGGCGTTCCCAAAGAAAGAGGGTACAACTCCTCAAACAGACGGGCCGCGGATATGTAAAGTTGTTTGTTGTACAACCCCACCGCCTTCTGGTAATTTTCCTCGTATGTCTCAAATGTAACCTTCTTAGCTTTGAGGCCACGCGCTCCTTTCGGCTTTTTCGTCCTCTTTTTGGGCCTTATGTCAACGTCCAATCCATCCCCTTGAAAAATTTCCGAAGAAACTGATTCGGGATTTGGAATAAACACCACCACCGATTTCGCAGCCTGCAACTCGGAAAAAGATAGTAACAAGGTGAAAATCAACAGGATACAAGAAATTCGTTTACAATTATCCATATTGCAAAATTACACTTTTTTTTGATTAAAAAATTTTTTCTTACTTATGTATTTTAAAATGAAGGAGTACTTGTCAGGATGACCGGCATTTTTTTGTCACGCCTCATTCATACGCAATTTTCAAAAAGCCGTTTTTCGAGGTGGAATAGCACGGAATCTGGTATGCCAGACAGGAATCCACCCATCGGTTTTCGTAATAATTGGAGCAGGATTCGTCAATAATGATGCGTTTGCAATGGAAGGTTTTCAATAGTTTGCACATCGGAACTTTCGGATTATCACGGAGATACAGATAATCCACCGCCAAAGGAACCGAACGCGGATAGATCCACTCCTTGCCCGACAAAATGTAAATGGAGGTCTTGCCGGCCAAAATGAAATTCCCGATTTTGCACGCACTGCCTGCTACAAAGGAACTATCCAACAAGAGTTTCCGACTTGAAATCCGCTCATGCAACTCATGATTACGAATGTTGAAATTATAGCAAAAAGGACTGTTCAAGGCGGAAGAATCCATCAACAAAATAGAACGCCCGCCTTGATTCACTCCTATGGCTGTCATCTTCGGTACTGAATAAATTGTAATAGAGTAATTTTCAATGGATTGAATCTTGCTATAACAGAAAGAAAGTCCAAGCACCATGCCAAAAATCAGCATAGCGAACTTGGAAAATTTGGATTTTCTCACCCCAAAAACGAAGGCGGCGATAATAATCAGATAGAACAGAATCATCTGATACCAATTCAAGGAGATGTTGTCCGTAACGGAACCCGGCAACGAGTCAATCCCCGAAACAATTCCATTCAACAGTTTGATTTCCAACGTGAGAACTTTTCCAATGAGATTTGAAACAATTGAAAACCAAGAAGTTGCGAGCAAGGCAACACCGGTTACAACCACGGCAAACGAAAGGGCTATCACAGACAAATTGGCTAAGAGAAAATAATTTGGGAATTGTCCGAAATAGAAAACGGACAACGGAAATGTGGCCAGTTGAGCCGAAATCGAAACGGCGGTAAGTTCCCAAAAGTAATTGAAAATTTTAGTCCGCGGCTTATAGAGCGCAACGATTTTGGGTTGAAAGATGACGATCCCGAAGACTGCCAGATAGCTCATTTCGAAGCCTATCTCAAAGATTAACAAGGGGTTCAATAGAAGAAGAAGAAAAAGGGAGGCGAAAAGACTGTGAAAAATAGTGACCGGGCGGCGCAGCAATCCACCGATGGTGACGAAAGTGAACATCGTAGCAGCACGCTTTACAGAGGGAGACAGTCCGGTAATCTGGGCATAGAACCAAATGGAGAGTAGCAGCAGAAGCGCTTTCAGCCAGCTGAGCTTGCGCGAATAATCCAATGGTTTCAATAAGAAGTTGATAATCATAAAGATAATGCCAACGTGCATTCCAGAAACGCACAAAATATGGCTGACTCCGGCTGAAGAATAGCGCGCTTTCAACTCGGGTTCCATCGTCTCGTCATTGCCCAAAAGCACTGCTGTAATGACCGAGTATTCATCGCCTTGTAAACCATTTTTGGCAAAAAGGTCGGAAAAATGATGTTGAAGATGATAGGCGAAATCGCGGATGCAGTTAGTGGAATGCGATGCCAGTAATGTCCAGGAATTTTCAGCAACATAACCTGTATAATAAATGCCTTTTCTTCTTAGAAATAATTGATTATCAAACGAATAAGGATTCTTGGGCGGTAGAATCGGATTGATGATGGTGCTGATTAAAAGCTCATCACCATTTTGAAGAGAGAGCGCGGCGGAATCCTTGTGTAAATAGAAAATTGACTTTGCACCAATGAAAAAACCGGATGAATCTTGCGCAATTTCTGCGACAATTTTTACACTTTTGGCCTTTTCCACAGGAGGCTCAGTGATGAAAACAGTGAAAAATCTGCAGTTTTTTAAATGTGCCTCCTGGACTTCATCGATGGAAGAATGAAAGTGAAAACTGGTGGACAACACCCCCAACATACCGGCAACCACTATCGGACCAACCTCCGCCACCCATCGGAGGCCATAGGGTAGTATTATAAATAATAAGCTGAAAATCAATAATATAACAATAATAATGCCTCCAAAAAGAAGTAGATTTTGAATCTTAAAATCAAGGAAATAAACTAAAAAAATGCCCAAAATGTAAGGCAACAGCAATTTTAGAATCGGGTAGTTTTGAATGTTCATAATCTAATTATTAGTACACGAAGATAACCATTTTTTTCGAGTAAAAAAGGGAGGAGAAAGGGCAATTTATCTGGTGCTTTCGGGGTAAAAAATGCAGATTATGGATTAAAAAATGCATTTTTCAGGGATAAAGCAGAAAATCAGTGGTTTTTTGAAGATTTTCAATGAAAAAGATGCATTTTGAGGCCTTTTAGAAAATAGGTACTTCAAAATGAAAATTTTTATAATTTTGTCGCACCATCATTCGACTTTTCGAACCTTTAATTATTCAACCCAAAATTTTTAGTTATGAAGAAAATTACTTGTTGTTATTTTCTGAATGATGCAAAATTGGAGGCGAAGCTTCTTGAGTGCATCAAACCATTTGACACTATTGAGTTAGTGGAAGTTTTTAAAAACGACGTAGAGATGATTGAACGTTTGAGCGATTTGAAACCGAGCCTGATGTTCATCAACTGCGACTTGGACAAATTCAATGCGATTGAACTGATGAAAATCATTCCAAGACCCCCGTTTACCATTGCGATTACACAAAAGAAAGAGATGGTGGCGAATCTGATTGATGCTGGCTACTTCGACTATCTTGAACCATCCTTGGACACAAAAATATTTTGGAAAAAGTTCAGCAGAATATTAGGAATCATACGTTATTTCTCTCAAAATGAACAGGTTAGGGAATCAAGCAACCCGTATCGAAAATCTAAAACAAAGAAAAATGCAAAGATGTACACGATGGTCAAGCACCAAAAATCCCATACGAGAATATGTGTCAATGACATCTTGTATGTAAAGAATGCCGGGAACTGCCTTCGCATCGAGAATTGCAATGGGGTTATTCTCTACCACAACTCAACGATGAAACAATTCTATGAACTGCTGCCACACGATCAATTTGTAAGAATCAACAAATCGATAATCGTGAATTATGCTAAAATTGAAAAATTTGAACATAACACAATCTATATCAAGAACTTATCTTTCCCTGTATCGCGAGCATACACGAACAATATCAAGGATATGTTTCGCCAACTGGGATAAAATCGAATAACGTTTCAACTCCCGACTACGAACTGTGGGGAACAGATGATGTCGGGGAGGTATTCTCAGACTGAAGGAATTACTTCCGGAGGAAAATAATCAGTGCTGCAATGTCCGAGGGGCTTACGCCGCTGACTCTTGAGGCTTGTCCTAAATTCAACGGGCGAATCCGAGTTAGCTTTTCGCGCGCCTCTTTAGATAAAAACACAAGCGATTGGTAGTCGATTCCGCGGGGGATTTTAACGTTCTCCAGATTCTCCATCCGTTTAACCATCTCCTCCTCCTTTTGAATATAGGCGGCATACTTCACATCGATTTCCGCATGTGTCAGCACCAACTCAGGAGCATTGAATTTTGATAGGTCGTTTCGGAGCGAAAGGGAGTATTTCATCAAATCAGTAAGGTACACTTGGGGGCGGCGAAGAAGCACCTCGTATTTAGTCTTCTGCGTGAGGACTGGGGTTCCAAGTAATTCCAAATAGGGATTGACCTCATCGGGAATGGCATTGTGGGTTTGAAGATAGCCGACCACATCGGATTGCAAGGCGTATTTGGAAAGTGTCTTTTGGTAACGCTCTTCGTCAATAAGCCCTAATTCATGGCCAATGGGGGTGAGCCGCTTATCCGCATTATCCTGACGGAGCAGTGTTCGGTATTCGGCACGGGAAGTGAACATCCGATAAGGATCCTGCACCCCTTTCGTAATCAAGTCATCAATGAGCACGCCGATGTAGGCCGCATGTCTGCCCAGCACCAAGGGAGGTTGACCTTTTAGGGAGCGAACCGCGTTGATACCCGCTACCAAGCCTTGGCAGGCAGCCTCCTCATATCCAGTGGTTCCATTCACCTGACCAGCAAGGTAAAGGTTGGGGATCAATTTCGATTCGAGGGAGAAATCCAATTGGGTGGGATCGAAGTAATCATACTCGATGGCGTAACCAGGTTTCAGGACCGTCGCGTTTTCCAAGCCGGGAATGTGGTGCAATGCCTCCACCTGCACCTCTTCGGGAAGCGAAGAAGAGAAACCGTTCAAGTAAAATTCATTGGTATTGCGCCCCTCCGGTTCAAGAAAAAGCTGGTGACGGTTTTTATCAGCGAATCGCTCAATTTTATCTTCGATAGATGGACAGTAACGCGGGCCCACCCCCTGTATCCTTCCTTGGAACATCGGAGAAAACGGGAAACCGGTCCTAAGAATGTCATGTACGGTTTCGTTCGTATAGGTGATGTAGCAGCTCAGTTGGTGGGTGAGTCGAGGGGTGTCGGTATAGGAGAATCGTCCGGGGAACTCGTCGCCGGGCTGTTCCTCCATTTTTGAAAAATCGATGGTTCTGCCATCAAGGCGTACCGGAGTACCCGTCTTCAACTTCTCGGTCCGTACACCCACACTCTTAATCTGGTCGGAAAGATTCAGGGCGGCCATCTCGCCAAGTCGACCGCCGGAAAAGTTCACCTCACCAATATGTATTCTCCCATTGAGGAAAGTACCGGCCGTGATAATCACCTTTTGAGCAGAGATGGATTTTCCCTCCTGCGTAAGAACTCCCGCCACTCCCCTATCGGTCATCTGCAAAGTGGTCACCACATCCTGACGGAGGTCGAGGTTGGGTTGGTTCTCGAGAATATGCTTCCAGAAGAGAGAGAACTGCTGTTTGTCGCATTGGGCTCTTGGGCTCCACATGGCCGGCCCTTTGGAACGATTAAGCAGCCGGAACTGGATCATCGTATGATCGGTGACGATACCTGTCATACCTCCGAGCGCATCTATTTCCCGGACAATCTGTCCCTTGGCGATTCCGCCTATGGCAGGATTGCATGACATCTGAGCCACCAAATAGAGGTTCATGGAGATGAGGAGAGTACGTGCACCCAACTTTGCCGAAGCCACTGCTGCCTCACAACCGGCATGTCCGGCCCCCACCACAATCACATCGTATGACAAATCCGTTTTCACGTGAAAAAAAATCGTAATTTATTTATAATCACTTAGTTACATGATATTTGTGATGAGAAAAGAGAAATCGCGAAGTTCTCCTTCTCCCTCATCTGGGCAGCGTCAGCATCGGTCTTGTCCTTATAACCGCAAAGATGCAAAACGCCATGCGACAACACCCGCTTCAACTCATTTTCAAAATCGACTTGATAAATCCGGGCGTTCTCACGAACCCGCTCGGTGCTGATGTAAATGTCGCCATTCAAAATCTTCCCCTCCACATAATCGAAGGTGATGATGTCGGTATAGGTGTCGTGTTGCAAATACTGCTGGTTGACTCCCAACAGGTATTCATCATCGCAAAAAATGTAATTGATATCACCGATTTTATACCCCTCCAACGCAGCCAACTCTTTCAACCACCTCTTGTACAGAAGTTTTTGACGCAGATTGAAATCATTTAATGAATTGAAAAGAATCATAGGGCTGGATGTTGACTAAGTATTAAACGTTGACTGCCATCACATAAGGAAAGATGCTTCTCAGCGCAGTCGAATGATGCAATGACACATATTAATTAAAAAGTAGCCCCGCCGGGAATCGAACCCGAATTTAAGGTTTAGGAAACCTTCGTTCTATCCATTGAACTACAAGGCCAATTCAAGGCGGCAAAAGTACAAAAAATTATTGACTCTGTCCTTGACGCTCATGAAAAGCTCCATCGAACTCATTAAGCAAGGCAGCCAATAAATCCTTGGAAGATAGATCCTCGCCCTTCAAAACCATGTTGGCACGGGAATAGTATTTTTCACGTGAAAACAAAGTCTCTTCTATATAGGCCAACAATTCCGCCTCACTCTTCCCAAGTAAGAGAGGCCGCTTCCTTTTGGAATTTAAAATCCTATTACACAATGATTTAGGAGATAATTTAATATAAATTGAAAACGCCCTTTCCACTATGGTATCCATCGTATCGAAAAAACAGGGTGTGCCGCCCCCCGTAGAAATTACCGACTCTCCCCTACCCAACAACTCTAAAAAAAGACTTCTTTCGCAAATTCGAAACGCATTTTCACCATATTTTTGAAAAAATGCCATGATGGAAATGGAATACCGCTTCTCCAATTCAGCGTCCAAATCGTAAAAAGTCAGCCCCAAACACGCTGCAAGACGTTTACCCAACGTGCTCTTGCCTGAACCTGAAAACCCAACTAATACTATCGGTTTCATTCTAATAAAAAAACCTATTGCATTGAAACACAATAGGTTTTGAGTTGAGGTCACGAGCAGAATCGAACTGCTGTAACTGGTTTTGCAGACCAGCGCCTGACCACTCGGCCACATGACCTTTCGAGACTGCAAAAATACAAAAATATTCATTCAATCCAACATTGGGAAAAAGTTTTTTTTAAAGAGAGTAGTTATTCAAAAAAAATGTATTTTTGCACCCTCAAAATTTTGAATACCAATTATTAATCAAAATCAATTATCACAATGAAAAAATTAATGTTACTTGCTGCTGCTTGCTGCTTCATTTTCGCCGCTTGCAACAATCAACCCCAAGGTGAAACCACCCCCGCCGATTCCACAGCCGTAGCCGAAGCTCCTGCCTGCGATACCAACGCTTGCCAGAAAGAATGCTGCGAAATGATGAAAGCTTGGAATGACTGGGATAACCAAACTCCGGAACAAAAAGCAGAACTCGTTGCTAAAAGAGCTGCTAAAATCAACGAAATCCTCGCTAACATTGATGAAATCAAATGCGAAAACAAAAAGGCTGAAATGACCAAATTCCAAGAAGAATGGAAAAACTTCGAAAGCCTGAAAGACGTTGAAGCTCAAAAAGCACTCATCGACAAATTCCCCTGCTGCAAAGGTGAAAAATGCTGCGGAAAATGCAATGGAAAATGTGAATGCACCGCTGACAAAAACTGCGGCGATTGCAAAGGCAAATGCGAACCCAATTGCGAAGGCAAAGATTGCCAGAAAAAATAGTTCTTTGAATCTTCATAAATCATAAAAGGTTGCTCGTCAACCTTTTAAGCCACTTTAGCTCAGTCGGTAGAGCAACGCATTCGTAATGCGTAGGTCTGCGGTTCGAGTCCGCAAAGTGGCTCTTTTTTTATTTAAACAATCCAACAAACCAATAATGACCGATCCTCGCCTGGAAGCTTTCAAACGGCTACTCGATATCATGGATGAACTCCGTGAAAAATGCCCGTGGGATAGTAAGCAGACCTTCGAGTCCCTCCGCTGCCTCACCATCGAAGAAACCTACGAACTGACAGATGCTATCCTTGCACAAAACCCTACGGAAATGCGTGGCGAACTCGGCGACTTGATGCTACACCTCGTCTTCTACTCCAAAATTGCCGACGAAAAAGGACAATTCAACATCACCGACGTTCTTAACGGCATCTGCGAAAAACTGATCCGCCGCCACCCCCATATCTTCAGCACCACGCAAGTCAATGATGATGAAGACGTTAAAGTTAATTGGGAAAAAATCAAACTGAAAGAAGGAAAAAACAAAACCGTCCTCGGCGGCGTCCCGCAATCCCTGCCCGCCCTCGTCAAAGCCTACAGAATACAGGACAAAGCACACGGCGTCGGCTTCGATTGGAATGATCCCGAACTAGTTTGGGATAAAGTAAAGGAGGAAATGGCCGAATTTAAAGCGGAAATGGACAAAAATTCAGCCAAAAAAGAGGAGGAATTCGGCGATTTGCTGTTCGCGCTCGTCAACTACGCCCGACATCTTCATATCCACCCCGAAGACGCACTGGAAAAAACAAACAGGAAGTTTATAAAACGTTTCCAATATATTGAAAATCAAGCCATAGCAAACGGCAAAAGCATTGCAGACTTGAGTCTGGACGAAATGGAAAATCTTTGGCAGGAAGCCAAATCCACCTCCATCGGCTGATTTTCCCCATCATTTAATCCTACACATTATGAAAAAATATCTGTTTCAAGGCAAAAAAATGGCGTTTTTTGCCCTGATATTGCTTTTCGTATCTGCGCTTCACGCACAAACCAATCCCAAAGTAATCGAGCTTTGCAAAAAAGCAAAAGCGGAACTCAACGCCAAAAACTTCAAAAAGGTGGAAAGCTACCTGAACAAAGCCAAAAAAATTGACTCTACCTGCTACGATATCTATGTAATTCAAGGAGATATGCTCAACTTCTCGCTCCGCTCCGCCGAAGCTGCCGACTCCTACAACAAAGCCCTCCACTTCGCCCAAAACCCAAAGCCTCTGCTCTATTTCATTACTGCGGAAGAAGAGATGAAATGTATGCGCTATGAAAGCGCCCAAAACCACTACAACATCTATCTCGACAAAACCATGCCCAACTGCCCACTGATGAAAGAGACTTACAAAGCCTTGGCTGACTGCGAGTTCGCTATCGACGCAATGAAACATCCCGTGAAATTCGACCTCATTAACATGGGCGAGAACATCAATTCCGATTATGATGAATACCTACCAGCCGTGGTCGCCGACGAATCGGAAATAATTTTCACGGTCATGCGGCCCCGCGACGATAAAACCGTCTGCGTTTTCTGCCAATCGGAAGAGGATTTTTATGCAAGCAAAAAGCAAGATGGAGCTTGGCAACCTCGCTATCCACTTGAATATCCGATTAATACGGGCTATAACGAAGGCGCACAGTGCATTTCTCCCGACGGTCATTACCTCTTTTTTACGCTATGCAACACAGATTTTGGTAACGGAAGTTGCGATCTCTACTGGTCAAAAAGGATAGGGGAGAGGTGGTCCCGTCCACGCAATTTCGATGCTCCCGTCAACACAAAGTCTTGGGAATCACAGCCTTCCATCGCTCCAGACGGAAAAACCATCTACTTCGTTTCCAATCGCCCCGGCGGATTCGGCGGCATGGACATCTGGAAAACTGAAATGACGGAAGAGGGTGTTTTCTCGGTTCCCGTCAATTTGGGTGAAACCATCAATACGGAATACGACGAATCCGCGCCCTTCATCCATGCCGATGGTCGCACACTCTATTTCGTCTCCAACGGCCACCCCGGCATGGGCGGACGCGACATTTTTTATACTACACTCAACAACGGAGAGTGGTCGAAACCCGTCAACTTGGGCTATCCCATCAACACCAGCGCTGATGAAATAAACCTCCTTATCAACGCCGCTGGTACTACCGCCTACTTCTCGTCTGATAAAGATGGCGGATTCGGCGGACAAGACCTCTACTATTTCACACTGGACGAAAGTTTGCGCCCAACTCCAGTCACTTACATCAAAGGTCATGTTTATGATGCCACTACCCATGAACCCCTCAAAGCCACCATCGAACTCATAGACTTAAGCACCAATCAAACAATCACTTACACCAATTCAGATCCGACAACCGGCGAATTTTTGGCATGTATTCTAACAGGCACGAACGTGATGATGAACGTGTCCAATCCCTATTATCCCTTCTATTCCGAAAACTTCTCCATCGAAAAAGACTACTCTCAACTGAATCCTTATTTAAAGAATATACCGCTGCGCAGACCGGAAATTGGCGAAACTTTCGTTTTACGCAATGTTTTCTTCGATTTTGACAAGAGTATTCTGAAAAATGAATCTCACATCGAACTTGACAAATTGGTTGCTTATTTGAGCTCAAATCAAAATCTGAAAATCGAAATAGGTGGCCATACCGACAACCAAGGCAACGACGACTACAATATGAATTTGTCTTTGCAACGTGCGAAATCTGTTTATAATTATTTGATTTCCAAAGGAATAAGTGCAGATAGAATGTCCTATAAGGGCTACGGTGAAACAAAGCCCATCGCTACCAACGATACCGAAGAGGGCAGACAATTAAACCGTAGAACGGAATTTAAAGTAGTAGGTTATTAATACGTAATTACGATGGACTGCTAAATGTAATCAGAAGCAGTCATTTTACTATCACTTTTTGTCTTGGTTGTCATCCTTGTCGTGTCGGGCATGGAACACGAAATCCGCTGTAATCCAACCGACTAAAATTCCCCAAATAATGACCAAAACGAGGTTGTTTTTGAAGAAATATTCAGAAAATTGACCGGATTTGTACCAATAAAATACAGCCAATACAACAAAAATCAATACTCCTGCTATATGAAAATGGTTGAAATTTTTTTTGAAAAAATCAGAATTCATTCTTCACTTTTGGGTTTAATGTTCTAACAATCAATAGTCATCCATATCCTGAATGGCCTTATAGTATTGATATTCATCAAATTTATAACGGATGGTGGAGATGATTTCCTCTCGCGACCAGCGAATCAAGTCATAGTAGCTGAAATGACAAAAAACCATAAACTCCGTCAATTCTGGATCCTTCAAACCCGTAATCTCCATCACCATTTCCCTGTTGAACTTTTGAGGAACCTGCTCTACCTCATCCCCATAGCTTTCCAGCTCATAGTAGAGCCTCTTCATTTTCATCTTTTTATTAAAAGTATTGTAAAGGAAAGTAATAGGACTTGCTAACTTTGTGTTTTTCAATATATTAGGCGCTTCCTCCGTATAAGTGGCATTTCGCCGTTGCTCTTTGCTGAGGTGCGAATTGGCCTCTAAATTCTTATAGGATTCCGAAAGCGGCCGGGAAGCCACATCCTTTTTAAAGCCCTCATACGTAGGATTCAACGAAATAATCGTCACGCCGGGAAGCATAAATGGCTTGATATACAATAAATAACTTTTTTTGCCTCTATTGAACGTGAAATTATCGATTACAGCGATTAATTGTCGATGCGAGGAAGAGGTAATCATCAGGGAATCATTCAGTTGCACACTCATCGTGAATTCACCATCGCTATTGGTGAAAGCATATTTGTGAGTCCGCATATTTTGAATACTCGCCCCTTTGATGGGTTCGGATCCGTAGGCATCATAAACTCTTCCCTCCAATGTTTTGGTCTGTGAAAACAAGGGAAACAAAGCAAGCAAGAAACAACAAAAGGTGATTAGCTTTCTCATCTACAGAAGTTATTAACGCCTATACTTTTCTATTATTTTAAATTAGATAATTTAAAGATTGATTATCTTAATCTATAATATGATTATAATGCCTTGTTGAATTGTCGATATCTTTTTTCTATTTATTTGGTCATGTCACTTATCACTATTTATCAACTTCTTTTCAACATTGTTTCAGGGGATAATCCATTGATTTTGAAAGAAACTGACAATTCCATTTTTTTTGTCAAAAACTATTTTAGTTGATAAATCATGATTGGAAATTTTAGTTTTTTTGTTGAAAATGGCGGTTGAAATCAGACCTTTTTTATTGATAACTTTTGGTAACTTTTTGATGATTTTTTATTCACTTTTTGTTCACTGGAAACCTTGATTTATCAAGGGTTTATCAACATTTTATTGTTGAAAAATTAGTGTATTGATTTAGAGCGGTTTGTCAATAAAAGGAAGATAAAATAGGGCGCGCCGGCAATGGCGGTAATACTTCCGACAGGTAATTCCGAGGGCGCGGCAATCGTACGAGCGATTGTGTCAGCGGCCAGACAGAAAAAGGCTCCAAAAACAATGGAAAAGGCGAAAACTGTACGATTATTATTGCCAAACAACAATCGCGTGATGTGAGGAATAATGAGTCCGATGAAGCCTATCACTCCGCAACAGGCAACGGTTGCGGCAATCATAATGGACGATGCAATTAGTATCACCCATGTCGTCAATTGCGTATTTACTCCAGACGTTTGGGCTGTTTCCGTACCTAATTGCATAATATTCAAGTTCTTAGCATTCAAAAACAAAATAAATCCGCCTATCAGGAAAACAAAAGTCAGACCCAAAACCTCAATCCAAGTTGCCGAGGCAAAGCTTCCCATCGTCCAGAAGATGATTTCTTCCAAGGATTCTTGGTTCAGCACCATCAACATGGTGATAACGGCAGAGATGAGAAAGTTAAGCGTAATACCTGCTAACAGAATGGTTTCTACGGTTTTACGTTTTCCCGTGTAGGCGATTCCGAGTATAAGGATGAGGGTTAATAAGGCTGTTAAAAGTGCCATTCCGGTAATACCGAAAGCGAAAATGTTCAGTCCGAGGATGATGGCAATGGCGGCGCCGAGTGAGGCACCGGAAGAGATCCCCAGGATGTACGGGTCGCAGATGGGATTGCGGAAAATGGCCTGGAAAGAGGCGCCGCAAATGGCCAATGAAGCTCCTGCGAGCAAACTCAACAGGATTCTTGGTATTCGTAGGTTCCAGATGGCGATTTCAAAAGTCGCAAATTCCGTTGGAATCGGCTGCCCTGAAATTTTAGCACCCAAAATGGTCCAAACTGCTTCCCACGGCACGTTTATCACACCGATGCAAGCCGCTGCCATTGCGGAAAGTATTATGACTATGCAACTTATGATTAGGGCTACCTTTTTCATTTCAGCTGCAAAAATACTTATTTTAAATTGAATAGGAATTGCCATCTTTTTTTATATCTTTGCAATTCAATCTCATCCCCCATTATTGTTGCCATGCGACTTTTCATAGCATTTCCTATTATTCTTGCTCCGGAATACGATCCGATGCTGGCCGAACTTCATCGACGGATGGCCAACGATAAAATTGTGTGGTCAAAATCGGAGGTTCATCATCTCACGCTCCGTTTTTTGGGTAAAACGCCGAACGGTCAGTTGCCTCTGCTTAGGGAAATTTTGAAGGATGTGGCCAGTAAAACGCCTTCTTTTACTTTGGAAATCAACAAATTGGGAGTTTTCGGCCATACTTACAAGCCGGAAATCATCTGGCTTGGATTTCAGGAGCAGCCCATTTTGAAAACGATGTTTGAAATGCTGGAGAAAAGTTTGGTTGAACACGGTTTCACCCCTGAGCATGGTCATTTCGTTCCTCATATCACCTTGGGTAGAATCAAGCAGGTGGACAACAAAAAAAGGTTCTGGAAAGCCGTGGAAAATTTACAACCAACTTATAATCAATTAATTAACGTAGATAAAGTGGTTTTATTCCGAAGTCAACTTGAAAAAGAAGGTCCCATTTATACTCCGCTTAACCAATATTCATTAATCACTGATTAATAATGAATATCAAAAAAAAAGCCCGTCAAAACGACGGGCTTTTTTGAAGTGTATGTAAGAAAAATTATCTTACGATGCTGATTTTGGAAGTAGCAACTTTGCCGTTGTTGTTTACGCGTACAACATAGATACCTTCAGCGAGGTCAGCTACATTGATAGCAGCGTTAGCGTTGGCAACTTCGATGCTGAGAACTTCTTGACCAGTAATGTTGAACAAGGAGATTTGAGAACCAGCTGCGTTTTCAACGTTGATAACGTTGTTGGCAGGATTCGGGAATACGTTAACGCCGTTAACGGTCATTTCGTTAACGCCCAGGTCGTTGTAGTAGTTAACACACCAATCGTTGTTGTCAGGGTTCGGGTCAATTGAACCATCGGTGCTAACCCAATCAACGTGGAAGCAGAGTTCGAGAGGCCAAGTCAGACCATACTCACCGAAATCGGTTTCTTCGATCGGGATTTCGTCGTTAGGCATGGAGAAGATGGCGATACGGTTGTTGTTCGGGTCACCGAATTTGTAACCATAGCCAGCATCCAATTGGGTGTCAGTCGGATCGGTAGCACTCGGCCAAGTCTGAGACAATTCGCCATTGAACAGGTCGGTAACTTCAGGAAGTTGGTCGCAAGTCAGCGTCCAAGTAACAGTACCGATGGCAGGATCAGTACCACCATTGTAAGAAGCGCCGTAGAAGCAGAGTGAATCTGTGTAGTGAGCATCGAGGTGTACTTCGTTTACTTCAGTGGGAGAGCTGTTGATGTCGTTCGGGTCATACATTTCAACATACCAATCGCACTTCGGAACATAAGCAGTACCATCGTTAGCATAGATGCTCAGATAGAAAGGTTGGAAGGTGTAAATGGTAGCATCTGGATTTTCTTCGTCAACTTGACCGAATCTGTATTGCCACCAACCCGGGTCGGAAACCAAATTCGCCAGAGATTCGCCATAGTGAGCAGCTTCTTCTGCGCTGTGGTCGCCAGTAAGACCGGCAACACCATCGTTGGTAACAGTGATGGTAACCCAGAATTCAGTACCTGCAACAACGGTATAGGGGTTGGTCAGGGTAACCTCTTGACGGCCTTCTGAAGCACCGGCAGCACTGTAAACCATGCTGCTTACCAAAGTACCTTCGTTAGCAGTTTGGGTAGGAGTTGCATTGGGATCGTAAGTCCATGAACCACCTTGATAAATGGAGATGGTGTATTCATCGTTCGTGTAGGTTTCGTAACCTACTCCCCAATAATCAGCCGGGTGGAAGTGAATGAAAGCTACTTTTTCAATAACGGTACCAGCTTGAATGGCATCGGCGGGAACGCGGAGAGCATAAGCGCTACCAGCGGGCATACGGAAGTTGCCATCCCATGTTGCCCAACCATACCAATCGGTACGCAGTTGTTCATTGTTTACCGCAACGCCTTCGGGCATCGGCATTACCGGCAATTGTGCGAAAGCCATCGTTGTGAAGGCAATTGCAACTAAAAGGGTAAATAATTTTTTCATAACTTTTAAAATTAAGTTGAACAATAAATTTTGGCGGCAAAGATACTACAAATTTTCAATTGTTCGCCTCCATGCAGTAAAAATTAATAAATTTTAATGATTGAAGGAGATGATGAAGTTGTTTTCCGTTAGGCAAAGTCAAATTCTTTGTCATTGTCAAATTCTTTTTGTACTTTTGCACAAATTTTAATCCAATGGAAATAAAGATGGTGGATTTGCAGACGCAGTATCTGCATATTAAAAAGGAAATAGATGAAGCGATAGCGAAAGTGATTGATTCCACGGCATTTATCAATGGTCCCGTGGTGAAGGAATTTCAAGAAAACTTAGCGAACTACGTCGGGTGCAAGCACGTGATAACCTGCGGAAATGGCACCGATGCACTCCAGATTTCTCTGATGGCACTCGGTTTGCAGCCAGGTGACGAGGTGATTACCACGCCTTTCACCTTCATCGCGACGGCGGAAGTGGCGGGGCTGTTGGGTTTCAAGCCCGTCTTCGTGGATGTTCATCCCGACACATTCAATATTGATGCTTCTAAAATTGAAGCGGCCATCACTCCGAGAACCAAGGCCATTGTGCCGGTTCACCTCTTCGGGCAGTGCGCCGACATGTCAGAGATTCTCCGGATCGCCCGCAAGCACGCCCTTCCTGTGGTGGAGGATGCGTGTCAGGCTATCGGGGCGACCATAGACGGCAAAATGGCGGGTACGATGGGCGACATCGGTTGCACCTCGTTCTTCCCATCCAAGAATCTGGGCTGCTACGGCGACGGCGGCGCCATTTTCACCAATGATGACGCGCTTGCCACCCGCCTTCGCGGCATCGCCAACCACGGCTCTTTCGTGAAGTACCATCATGATATGATAGGCGTGAACTCCCGTCTCGACAGTATCCAAGCGGCCATTCTCAATGTGAAGCTGCGCCATCTTGACGAATTTACGGCAGCCCGCCAGAAAGCGGCAGAGACTTACAATCGCCTCCTTGCCGACTGCGACTGGGTTTCCACGCCCGCCGTCGCACCCTTTACCACGCATGTCTATCACCAATATACGCTTCGTTTGCGCGAGGACATCGACCGCGCCCGAGTGATTGAAAAGCTCAAGGCTCTTGGTATCCCGGCAATGATTTACTATCCGGTGCCGCTCCACTTGCAGAAGGCCTTCGTTTCCTCCGGTTTCCGCGAAGGTGATTTCCCAGTCGCGGAAAAGCTCTCGCGCACAGTCCTCTCCCTGCCTATGCACACTGAATTGGACGAAAAACAACAGGAATTCATTGTTGAATCATTAAAATCAACCTCAAAGTCATGCTAATCATTGGAATCACAGGCACCTTGGGTGCGGGGAAGGGAACGGTTGTAGAATATTTAAAGGAAAAGTATGGGTTTGCGCATTTTTCGGTGCGTGATTTCCTGAAGGAGGAGGTGGCGAAGCGCGGGATGCCGCAGAACCGCGACTCCTTCACTTCGGTGGCAAATGATTTGCGGGCGCAGCATTCCCCCTCTTACATAGTGGACCAGTTGTATCTTCGTGCGGCCGAACTCCAGGATCCTGACATTAAAGGGGCTGTCATTGAAAGCGTACGCACTCCCGGCGAGATCGATTCTTTGCAATCCAAAGGCGATTTCCAGCTCTGGGCGGTGGATGCGGATGCCAAAATCCGCTACCAGCGGGCAGTGCTCCGCAATTCCGAAACCGACCACGTTACTTTCGAAACGTTCGTTAGCAACGAGCAGCGCGAAATGAACTCCTCCGACCCCAACAAGCAGAACCTCGCCGAGTGCATCCGGCGCGCCGCTCACGTACTGAACAACGACGGCACACTCCAGCAACTGCACGCGCAAGTGGATGCCCTTATGTGTTAGCTTAGATAACAAAATACAGATTATAAATCAAAATATCATGTTTCTTTGGGAATCTATTGCCTTCGGTCCGATTCACAGCCGCCGCTTAGGCAGCTCGTTAGGCATCAACGTATCGCCTACGGACGTTAAAATCTGTTCCTTCGACTGCGTCTATTGCGAGTGCGGCTGGACGCTGGAAAAAGACATCTCCTCCACCCATTTCCATCCTGCATCCCTTATTTTGCAAGCGATTGAGAAAAAGTTGAAGCAGTGTCAGCAGGATGAAATCCACATCGACAGCATCACCTTCTCCGGCAACGGCGAGCCGACGCTTCATCCGCAGTTCGGAGAGATCATTGACGGATTGCTGAAATTGCGCGAGCAATACTACCCGACTTCCGCCATCACCTGCCTTACAAATTCAACGCGAATAGGTGAGGAGTCGGTAAGGAATGCGCTGTTGAAGATCGACAATCCGATGCTGAAACTCGATGCTGGTCTGCCGGATCTTTATCAACTGATAAACCGTCCGATTCTTCCAGTTACGCTAGAAGAAACGGTGCAGAACCTCAGCTTTTTCAAGAATAACTTGTTGATACAAAGTATGTTTCTGAAAGGCGAGGTGGATGGAGTCGCTTTTGACAACACGTCGGAGGAGAATGTTTCCGCCTGGGTGGACATCAGTAAAAAGCTGAAACCGAAGCGCGTGCTGATCTATTCGTTGGACCGCGAAACGCCTGCCACAAAGTTGAAACAGATTTCCAAACAGGAGTTGGAGTTGATTGCGGAGCGAGTGCGCGCCTACGGCATCCGCGCCGACATTTATTAGCAGTCTGCCGGTAGCTGTTTAGCTAATCCACCCGATTTCCTTCTCAAACCAAGAGGTGAAGACCTTTTTCATGAGGTTCGCTTTGATCTCTTCCATTGGCCAGAAACGGCCACCGTCGGTTTCATCGGTAGGGGAGAGGTCGCCATCGTATTTTAGGAAGTAGATGTGTACCAGCTCTTTTTCCACCGCCGACTCATAGACGTAAGACTTGAGGAATTTTGCTTTGAAGTTCTTGAGTTTCAATTCCTCTTCGGCTTCGCGTATCAGGGCGGCTTCCGTTTTTTCAAGCAGTTTCACATGTCCGCCGACCGCCACGTCCCATTTTCCAGGCTCGATTTTTTTCCACGAAGGTCGTTTTTGGAGGAACATTTCCCCTTTTGAATTTTTGATGTAGAGGTGTACGGTCGGGTGAAGCAGCTTGTTGCCCTCGTGGCATTGCCAGCGAAAAGCGCGCCCAACCATGTTGCCTCGTTCATTAACCAACGGGAGAAATTCATTCTCCTCTTTCTTCTTCTCTTGTATAAATCGTTCTTTATCAGCTGTTTCATCAATTTCTTCTTCGTCATTCTCCTCCTCGACATCAGCGGGTTCAATCTCAGTGGCGACTTCGCCCGGTTTGTTTTTCTTGCGAATCATCGCGGTCAACCGCTCCTGGGCGCTAAGCTCTTTGGCGGATGTGATTTCCACCACGGAAGCGGTTCCCTCTTCGCCATAAAAAATCGATTCTATCTGCAATATTTCGGCAGAGTTGGGGCGTTGAAATTCAACCTTCTCCCCTTTTTTATGGCCAGTCAGCGCCTTTGCGAGCGGGGAGAGGAAGGAAATTTTACCATGTACGGCATCGGCTTCATCCACTCCAACAATGCGAATGGTCTGTTTCTGGTTTTGCCCGTTCAAGTAGGTTACCCAAGCGCCAAAACGGATTTCGCCGTTGTTCTTACCGGCATTATTCACGATTTCGGCGGAATTGATGCGCTCGTCAATCTGTAAAATCTTGGCAGTCAGATAGTTGTATTGGATTCGGTTGTCCTTGCTCGCCTCTTGTTCGCTAACGAGGGTTTCCCGTTCCTGCTTCAGCAATTCTAAACCGGTGGGTGTGACATAATTAGGTGTTCCGTCGGGGAGCGCCGCACGCGGAGTTACAATGGGTGTTTCTTCCTGGTCACCCTCTTTTACAAAACCACGACTCATTGATTAATTGATAATTGAGAGTTAATAATTGTTGTTTTCCCGCTTTTTCTTGATTAAAATGGCGTCACGAAATTTTTGAGTGTTGCGCCTAGTTTGTCCTTGTCGGAGGTAATGGGGTTTTCCACTTGCCAGTCCACACCGATGTAGGGATCGTTGAAGATGATGCTGCCTTCGGAGGCTTTGTTGTAAAGTGCGGAGCATTTGTAGGCGAAGATGGTGTTGTCCTCCAGCACGGAGAAGCCGTGTGCAAATCCCTTAGGCACAAAGAGTTGGTGATGGTTTTCGCCGGTAAGCAAGGCGGAAACGTACTTCCCGTAGGTTGGACTGCCCTTGCGCAAATCCACGGCCACGTCCAATACTTTCCCCTGAATCACGCTCACCAGTTTCGCCTGGGTAAACGGTGGTTTCTGGAAGTGAAGGCCGCGCACTACATTCTTTTGTGAGAACGACTGGTTGTCCTGCACAAAGGTCTCGGTGATGCCTGCCGCCTTGTAGCGTTCTTCATTGTAGGTCTCGTAAAACCAGCCTCTTTGGTCTCCGAAAATCTGAGGTTTAATTAAAAAAACCCCTTTGATTTCAAGTTCTATTGTTTCCATGTTTTGATGATAATTCTAACGCCTATCTTCTACCAAATTCCTGCGTCTTTTTCAAACCATCTGCTTTGTGCGCGGAGGGTCTGTTCAATGATGTCGCGCACCGCACCATTTCCTCCGTTGCAGAAGGAGATGTAGTCGGCGGTGGCTTTGATTTCCTCGCTGGCATCGGCAGGGCAGCACTTGATGCCTGCCAATTGCATCATTTCGAAGTCGGGGATGTCATCGCCCATAATCAAAATTTGTTCTTGTTTCAAATTGTGAAACGCCATATACTCCTTCAGCCTTTCCACTTTGTTACTGACACTCAGGTATATCTCCATTCCTTTGAAACTTTGATAGCGGAGCCGCATGGATTCGGAGTAGCCGCCGGAAATCACTGCGACGTTGTAACCCTTTTGCAGCGCGTAATGCAGCGCGTACCCGTCTTTCACGTTCGTGGCGCGCAATTGGTCCCCGTCGGGCAGAACGTAGATTTTCCCGTCCGACAACACCCCGTCGAAATCAAAGATGAAGGTCGTGATGTTTTTTAGTTTTTGGCGATAATTCGTGTTATTTTCCATCTGTTTTATTTTCAATCCATTCTGAAATCAGTCGGTAGATTTCCTGTAATTTGTTGTCTTTCAGTTCATTCAGTTGTTTCTGAATGATTTTTTCATCGCGGCGACGCGCAGGACCGGTTTGTGCCTGCCACGGATTCATCAACGAAATTTTATCTAAAGTATTTTGTAATAATGGGATAATGAGTTCGGAATCAATGTTGCTTGATCTCAATATGTCGAACCCCACTCCGTACATCGCGTTGGTGAAATTTGAGGAAAAAACGGCGGCCAAATGCAGTTTTTCGCGTTGTTTTTCGTTGATTTTGTACACTTTATCTGATAAATGCCGGGCAAATTCGCAAAGTACCTCCTCTGTTGCTTGGTCATCTCCTTCTACGCAAAGCGGAACCGCCAATTTCGAGAAATCAGCATGGCGGGAAATTGTTTGGCAGGGATATACCACGCCGTATCTTTCGCTTTTCTCAGCCAATACGCTTTGTGAAACGGAACCGGCTGTTAAAACGGCGAGAGGCATCCTGAAAGAAATCTCAGAGATCGTCTTTTCGTATGCGTCATCCTTGATGGAGAAGATGTAAATGTTGGCATCGGAGCGAAGCTTCGACAGTTTGTCAATGGCCTCACAGCCGCACGACTCTGCCAAAATCTTGCCGTGTTCAAGTGTCGGGCTATAAATCTGAGCCACCTTGATTTCGGCCTTTTTTAGCGCGTAAGCAAACCAAGTTGCCACATTGCCGCTTCCGATAATAACTGCTTTCATCTTGCTTGGTCTTCAGTCGGTTGTCAGTTGTCAAAGATTCCGAAAATGGCGGACCCGCTGCCTGAAAGTGCAGCGTAAATTGCACCTTCATTGTAGAATTTCTTTTTGATTTCCGCCAATTCGGGGTATTTTTTAAACAACGGGGCTTCGAAATCATTCACGAGAAGATTCTTCCAGTTTTCAATGGGTTGTCCAACAATCTCCTTTAGATTCATTCTGCCGGATTTTGGCGTAATCAAGGAATAGGCCTCTGCCGTTGAAATGGAAAAATCGGGTTTGAAAATTTTTATTGTTTTCGTTGATAAATCCAGTGGAATAGGGGAGAGGATCTCGCCTTTTCCGGTTGCGTAGCAGGGACGGTTTTCAATGAAGAAAGGCACGTCGCTTCCTAATTTTTCAGCGAATTTCTTCAATAACTCATTGGCAAGTTGTAAGTTGAAAAGTTCATTTGTCATTTTCAGAACGGTGGCGGCATCGGAAGAGCCGCCGCCCAATCCCGCGCCCGAGGGGATGTTTTTTTCCAATGTGATCCTCGCCCCGCGCAATCCGAACTCCTTTTGCAGCATCCTGAACGCCTTGACGCACAGGTTTTTTTCGCTGTCAATTTGGAAATCGCCCTTTTTCATTTCAAAAACAACCTCCTCGGCGGGTTCCATCTCAATTATATCTTGCAGAGTGTCAATAGGATAGAAGATGGTTTCCAAATCGTGAAAACCATCGTCGCGTTTTCGGGTGATGTGTAGCCCGAGGTTGATTTTGAAATTGGCGTGGGCTTTCATCTTACAAATCCCACTCCTTTTTGATTACTTCCCATTGATTATCAGAAAGTTTTGCACCAATTGTGGAAACCATCTCGTCTCCCAGCCGAGCAGCCAATCGTCCGGTTTTTTCCTCCGGCCAGTTGTTGAGCAGCCCAAACAGGAAACCAGCTGCGAAGATGTCGCCTGCGCCGTTGGTGTCGATGGGTTTCTTCCCGTTCGTCCCTACCGCGATCCTCTTTCCGTTGATGTTGGCAATGGAGCCTTTTCCTCCTAATTTCACGATGGCAATCGGACAATACTGGGATAGAATTTCCAAGGCCTCCTCGCCCTCTTTTCCGGTGAATGCCTTTGCCTCCTCTTCGTTCGCGAAAATGATGCTAACATATTCTTTCAGAAGCATTTCCACAAAATCGTGGTGTTCTTCCACCAGGTTGAATGAGGCCATATCCATCGAGATCTTCAGTCCGCACGCTTGGGCCATCTGACAAACTTTCAGAATCAGGTCGTGGTTGAAAATCAAGTAACCTTCCACGTGAATATAGTTGTAATTCTTGAAAATCACTGGATTGATTTCGTCGGCAATCATGGCGGAGGCGGCACCGAGGTAGGTGGCGAATGTACGTTCTGCATCCTGTGTCATCAGTGTGGTGGCGATGCCTGTGTCAATCTCCGATGAGTGAATGAGATGTGGCTCGATGCCACTTTTTTGCATATCTGATTCAAAAAATTTGCCCATCTCATCTTTCCCGACTTTCCCGATATAGCCAGTTGAAGCCCCCAATCGGGCAAGTCCGTGAATGGTGTTGGAAGTCGAGCCGCCTGAAGCCAGCGTCTGCTTCAACTCTCGAATCGCCGTGTGAATTTGTCTTTTCTTTTCTGCATCAATCATTTGCATTCCGCCCTTCGGCAGTTCGTATGCCTTGAGCAGCTTCTCATCGGGGAGGTTGACAATGACATCTACGAGCGCATTTCCGATACCTAAAATTCTTTGCATTGTTTATTTTTTAGTGAACTGAAAATTTCTAATTTCTAATTTCTAATTGCTAATTGTTCTATTACCGTCGGCAAAAGTACAATTTTTTAGTGAATTGCAACCTGCAACTACCGTCTTAGTGTATTGCTGGTCGCTATTTAGAGATTTTACAAAAAAATGTATCTTTGCACAAATATTTCAAAATCACAAGTAATGAAAGAACTGAATATCATCGCTGCGATTGGGAACCTTCGGGAACTGGGGTTCAAGAACAAGCTTCTCTGCCATTTGCCGAAGGATTTGCAACACTTCAAATCTCTAACTTCTGGCCACACGGTCGTGATGGGCCGGAATACGTGGGACTCGCTTCCTAAAAAACCCCTCCCAAACCGCCGCAATGTCGTCCTCTCCCGCAATCTCGACCTTCAATACGACAATTGCGAGGTTTTTCATTCGTTCGAGGAGTTCGCAGCCACCACTTCCCCAGATGAAATCGTCTTTGTCATTGGGGGAGCACAGCTTTATCAACAATTTGTAAACCAGGCCGATAACCTCTTCATTACCCATATCCATTCCAATTTTCAGGCAGATGTCTTCTTTCCTATTATTGATGCTAAAATTTGGCAGAGTCAGGAGGAAATTTTTGTGCCCAAAGACGAAATGAATCCCTTTGATTTCCACTTTGCCACCTATAGCAGAAAATAAATCGTCGGTTCAATAATTTACCGAAAGCCTTTTCGTTATTATAATTCAGATATTTGTCAAACCCATAATTTTAGATACAATGAAAAAAACTTTATTTATTGCACTGATTATGTGCATCGCAGTTGCAGGCTTTGCCCAGAAGAAGACCACCCCACCGGTACCCAATGTTCCCATGGATGATGAAACAGGTCTGATTACTTACAAAGAGGTCATTCAGGAAAACGGAACCGCCAAAGAGCTGTATGATCGCGCGCTGGTTTGGGCAAAAAGCTATTATAAAAACACGGGAGAAATCATAAAATCAGCCGATGCAGAAAAAGGCGAAATTAAATTCCGTGGCTCCGTCCGCATCTATAGTCGTTTGGATGATGGAAAAAAGATTACGAAAAACGTTGTGTACTACAATTTTACGCTTCAATGTCGCGAGGGTCGCTACCGTTATACCATTACCGATTTCAACGAGAAGGCGCAGTCGGCCGCGCCTATCGAGCGCTGGCTCGACACCGATGCCCCCAAGTGGATTCCCGACTATTACCTCTATCTACAAGATGTAGATGACGGCATCAACGAGCTGATTGCCTCCCTCCTTGAAGGAATGCAGCCCGTGCAAAAAGTGGAAGACGACTGGTGAGATGAGTGAATGGGGTTAAATGTGTGGTTATGAGAAGAGTATTCTTTTTTGTTGTTATTCTTTTTGTTCTTGCTTCCTGCAAGCATGAGGAAATTCCAGCAAAATTGAATTTAACCATCAATATAGCAGTTGACGGCAATCCAATCCAATACGATATTCTTGAATATCAAAATGATGCGGGCAATCCGTATCAAGTTTCCGAGGTGAAATTTTTCATTTCGGCGGTCCAGTTGTTCAAAGAGGGGAAGATGACTGCCATCACCGACAATTACGGGATTCATTATTATGATTCCAATCTTCCTGACACGCGGAGTTGGGATATTGCCGATGTGTTGGAGGAAGGTGCTTACGACAGCATCGCCTTTGTCTTCGGACTTTTGCCCGAGCAGAATGTGACGGGCTTTTTCGTTAATCCGCCGGAGAACAACATGAGTTGGCCAGAGGTGCTGGGCGGCGGCTACCATTACATGCAAATCAACGGGAAGTGGCTGGCGGCAGGCGACACGCTTAAACCGTTCAACCTTCATACGGGCATCGGGCAGACTTATGCGAACGGCGAGATTACGGGTTTCCTCCACAATCAGTTCCGGGTGGTGTTGCCGTTGGACGGTTTCCAGATTAGGACCGGCCATTACAACTGCCTTACACTGGAAATGAACGTCAACAATTGGTTTCGCACGCCGCACCAGATCGATTGGAACGAAATCGGCGGCAGCATCATGCAAAACCAGGAGGTGCAACAATGGCTGAAGGAAAACGGTGCCAATGTCTTTTCAGTGAGGAGATAGGAGTCCTTTGATAAATCGCTCTAAATGAATTAGATACGATTACTTTTTCTTCTTTCGAACAAGCATTTCCTTGATTTCGTTCAATTTCATCAAAGCCTCTACGGGGGTGAGTGAGTTGATGTCCAAATCCACGATGATGTTCTTGATATCTAAAAGAAGTGGATCGTCTAACTGTATGAAACTCAGTTGGTAACCAGGGTCTGCCTTTTTGGTGATGTGCTTTTCCACCTTGTTTTCGTGATTCTCCTCAAGTTGTTTGAGCACTTCGTTGGCGCGGCTGAGCACGCTGGCGGGCATTCCAGCCATCCTTGCCACATGGATGCCGAAGCTGTGTTCGCTTCCTCCCTTTTCCAACTTCCTGAGAAACAGTATCTTATTGTTGATTTCCTTGACGGAGACGTGGTAATTTTTTATGCGTGGAAATTGCGCGGCCATATCGTTGAGTTCATGGTAATGGGTGGCGAACAATACCTTGGCTCGGTGCATCGGGTGCTCGTGCAGGTATTCCGCGATGGCCCACGCGATGGAAACGCCGTCGTAAGTGCTTGTGCCTCTGCCGATTTCATCAAGTAGAACCAGACTACGGTCGGAGATGTTGTTGAGGATACTGGCGGTTTCGTTCATTTCCACCATAAAGGTGGATTCGCCTGTGGAGATGTTGTCGGAGGCCCCCACGCGGGTGAAAATTTTGTCGATGATGCCGATGCGCGCCTTCTTAGCCGGTACGAAACAGCCCATTTGCGCCATCAGCACAATCAGCGCGGTTTGGCGCAACAATGCGGATTTACCCGACATATTCGGCCCTGTGATGATGATAATCTGCTGTTTTTCATTGTCTAAATAGACGTCGTTGGCGATGTAGGTTTCCCCTGGAGGAAGCTGGGTTTCAATCACGGCGTGCCGACCCTGCTTGATGTCGATGACGGTGCTGTCGTCAATGTCGGGACGGACGTAATGATTGGATTCGGAAATGCTTGCAAAACAGGCGAGCACATCGATACGTGCCACAATGCGGGCATCAAGCTGCATCATCGGAATGAAGTCGATGAGCGAGAGCACAAGGTCGTTGTAAAGGCGGGCTTCAATGGACAGAATCTTGTCTTCTGCTCCTAAAATCCTGCTTTCCAGTTCTTTAAGTTCCTCCGTGATATAGCGTTCGCCGTTGGTGAGCGTCTGTTTGCGTATCCAGGTCGTGGGGACTTTGCTTTTGTGCGCGTTGGTCACCTCGATATAATAGCCGAAAACGTTGTTGAAGCCGATTTTAAGCGAGGGAATGCCGGTTTGTTCAGATTCGCGGCGTTGAATTTCGGCGAGAATTTCCTTGCTATTGGTGGCAAGGGCGCAAAGTTCGTCTAATTCACTGTCAACGTTGCTGTTGAAGACGCGTCCCTTGTTGAGTATGACCGGGGCGTCGGGGTTGATTTCTTTTTCAATGCGTTCGCAAATGCTGATGCATGGGTTGATTTGTTCGGCGGTTTTCAGGAAAGATTTCTGTTTCTGCTGGGCGCACAATGTTTGAAGATGCTCGATGGAGCGGAGGGCGCGGGCCAGTTGCAGCAGTTCCCGCGGATTGATTTTTGCGCTGGAGATTTTGGAGACGATGCGCTCCACATCGCCGATATTGCGGATGCAGGATTCAACATCGTTTTTAAATTTCTGATTGTCAATGAAATAACTTACGCATTCCAAGCGCTCGTCTATGAGCGTCTTCTCTTTCAAAGGCATCAGGATCCATTTTTTCAGAAGCCGTCCGCCCATTGGGGTGAGCGTGTGGTCGAGGATTTGCAGCAGTGTCACCGCATTTTCGTTAGGGGAGTGGATGAGCTCCAGATTGCGGATGGTGAATTGGTCGAGCCAAACATAAAACTCCTCTTCGATGCGGTTTATCTTATTGATATGTTGCGTTTTATGGTTTTGGGTTTCGTTGAGGTAATGGAGTGCGGCGCCGGCGGCGATGATGCCATCGGAGAGGTTTTCAACGCCGAAACCTTTGAGGGAGTTGGTATTGAAATGCTTGGTGAGCAGCGGGAGGGCGTAGTCGGAGGTGAAAACCCAGTCGTCGAAGGTGGTGAGCAGGATTTTTTCGCCGAAGTGCTCGCGGAAATTCTCCACTTTGTTTTTTTGGATAACCATTTCAGCGGGCTTGAAGTTCTGTAGGAGTTTGTCGATGTATTCGTGGTTGCCTTCGGCAAGATAGAATTCGCCGGTGGAGACATCTACGAAGGCGACACCGCTCTGTTTTTCGTTGTAGTGGATGGCACCGAGGAAGTTGTTCTCCTTTTGTTCCAGAATTTTGTCGTTGGTGGCAATGCCCGGGGTGACCAGTTCGGTGATGCCGCGTTTGACGACTGTTTTGGCCAGTTTGGGGTCTTCGAGCTGGTCGCAGATGGCGACGCGGTAGCCGGCGCGCACTAATTTGGGCAGATAGGTGTCGATGGCATGATGGGGGAAGCCGGCAAGGTCCATGTCGGCGGCGGCCCCGTTGGCGCGCTTGGTCAGCACAATCCCCAGAATCTTCGAGGTCTTGATGGCGTCTTCTCCGAAGGTCTCAAAAAAATCGCCCACACGGAACAGCAAAATGGCGTCCGGGTATTTGGATTTGAACAGGTTGTACTGTTTCATCATCGGAGTTTCTACTTGTTTTGCCATAGCTCGAAGATTTGAGCGCAAAAGTACGCACATTTCCCCAAAATCAAGACGTTATTTTTTAATTTTTTATTTACTTTTGCGCACTCATTATCTTTGCGTAACAATTTTGCGGATAATCAGTATTATGCGAGCAGACGGATATCCGCTGTGCCCCTTGTTTTGTGTTGTTGCTTAATATAAATATTGTATGAAATTCACTTTGTTTTTCCTCGGTTGTCTGTTTTTTTTCGGATTCATTTCCCTGAAAATCATCAAAGCGGTCAGGAAGTATTTCACGCCTCCTGTTTCGGAAATTGAAATTC
>ONXT01000249.1 GCA_900321845.1 uncultured Bacteroidales bacterium
CTCATATAACAACATAGATTACAAATTACTGAAAATGAAGCAATTGATTGAAAATGCGTGGGAGAACCACGATTTGTTGGCCAATCCCCTCACAAAGGCGGCGATTACCGAACTGATTGATGGATTAGACAAAGGTCAAATCCGTGTGGCGGAGCAGGTTGAGGGAGAATGGCATGTAAATGAATGGGTTAAGAAGGGTGTCATTCTTTATTTCCGCATTCAGCCGATGAAGGTGTTGAAATCCGGCATATTTGAATTTCGAGATAAAATCGCCTTGAAATCGGGCTTCGACAATTTGCAGGTGCGGGTGGTCCCACAGGCCACGGCGCGCTATGGCTCATATATTGCCCCCGGCGTTGTGATGATGCCTTCGTATGTGAACATCGGGGCGTATGTGGACAGCGGTACGATGGTTGACACGTGGGCGACGGTCGGTTCGTGCGCCCAAATCGGGAAAAATGTGCATTTGAGTGGCGGCGTGGGCATTGGTGGTGTGCTGGAACCTGTGCAGGCTTCCCCCGTCATCATCGAGGATGACTGTTTCATCGGTTCGCGTGCCATCATCGTGGAAGGTGCACATATCAAGCGCGGTGCCGTCCTGGGCGCCAATGTCGTCATTACCCAATCTACGAGAATCATTGATGTTACTGGTTCGCAACCTGTTGAAATGAAGGGTGTTGTGCCTGAAAACTCCATCGTCATCCCCGGCAGTTTCACCAAGCATTTTCCCGCTGGCGACTATCAGACCCCCTGCGCATTGATCATCGGAAAACGCAAAGCATCCACCGATTTGAAGACCAGTTTGAACGATGCCTTGAGGGATTATCACGTGTCAATCTAAAAGGACACGCTGCGTAGGGCGGTGCCATGCATCGCTCTACATCACTGGGTTCAGCGTCTGCCAAATTAAATCCTTCAGTTGCTGTAGGTTTTTGTGTGCGTGGGAGGAGATGAACAGGGTAGGGGCGGGCAGTTTCAGTTTTTTCTGAATTTTCTTTATCTCTTCCTCTGGAAGCAAATCGCATTTTGTGATGGCGATAATTTGTTGTTTATCAACGAGTTCTTCATTGTAAGAGCGCAATTCGTTCACCAATATCTTGTATTCCTTGGTGATGTTTTCGCTGATGACGGGAATGAGGAAGAGCAGGATGGAGTTGCGTTCGATGTGGCGGAGGAAGCGGAGTCCGATGCCTTTGCCTTCGGAGGCACCCTCGATGATGCCTGGGATGTCGGCGATGACGAATGACTGGTAGTCGCGGTAGGCGACCATGCCGAGGTTGGGGACAAGCGTGGTGAACGGGTAGTCCGCGATTTTGGGTTTGGCATTGGAAAGCACAGAGATGAGGGTTGATTTGCCGGCGTTGGGGAACCCCACCAGACCGACATCGGCGAGCACCTTCAGTTCGAAGTTGATCCATTGTTCGAAGCCCTCTTCGCCAGGTTGTGCGAAGCGGGGCGTTTGGCGTGTGGCGGATTTGAAGTGTACGTTGCCTTGTCCACCGCGCCCGCCTTTAAGAATGACGACCTCTTGGCCATCGTCAAGCACTTCGCCCATAATCTCTTCTGTTTCAGGGTTTTTGGCGATAGTTCCGAGGGGTACATCGATGATGGCGCTTTTGCCGTTCTTGCCAAAACAGAGGTTGCTGCTGCCGTTGCCGCCGTCTTCGGCGAATACGTGTTTGGTGTAGCGGAGGTGGAGGAGGGTCCAGAGGTTGCGGTTGCCGCGCATGATCACGTCGCCGCCCTTGCCGCCGTCACCACCGTCCGGTCCGGCTTTGGGGTCTTGCGCCGTGCGTGCGAGATGTGCAGAGCCTGCACCGCCGTTGCCGGAGCGACAAAATATATTCACGGAGTCGATAAAGTTTTCGCTTGCCATTATGGGATATTTGTTTGCTGTTGAATGATTATATTAGTGATTATCAAGTATTTAACTTTGCTTTTTAAACCATAAAATAGGAGCTATGATTTAGGAAGAAGCGTATCTTCCCTATCGTATAGCTCCTAATTTTTAGTTTCTACCTTGTATGACTACTTGTTCTTGAGGATGTCGCGGATTTCGGTCAGCAGTTTCTCTTCCTTGGTCGGTTCCGGTTCCGGAGCGGGGGCTGCGGCTTCTTCCTCTTTCTTCTTGCTTACTCCATTCTTCAGGCGGTTGATAGCCTTGATAACGAAGAAGATGCAGAGTGCAACGATGAGGAAGTCGAGGATGACTTGGATGAAGTTGCCATAGTTGAGGGTGATGGCTGCGGCCACCTCGTTGCCGGCTTCATCCAGCTTGGCATCCCTCAAAACCACTGACAGGTCGGAAAAGTTCATGTCGCCGACGAGCCAACCAATGGGGGGCATGATGATGTCGTTGACCAATGAGGTGACAATCTTTCCGAAAGCACCGCCGATAATGATACCGACGGCCATGTCGATCATGTTGCCTTTAACGGCAAAGTCTTTGAATTCTTGAATAAATTTGCTCATGTTTATTTGTTTTAATGTGTTAGATTCTGACTGCAAAAGTACAAAAAAAAGTGTGAATTTTGAAATCCACAGTAAAAAAGCGTGAGCCCCATCCGTTCCGCATCCGAAGGCTTTGGCGGCCACCCACGAAACAAAGTGAAACCCACGCCCTTAGCGTGAGCATCACTTTACTTTCCGGGTACATAAAAAATCGCCAAATTTTCAGATAGAAAGCAAAAGTGAATGCTTTATATGAAGGAAAAGAACGATGGGTTGTCTCTACCCTTGTTAATCGTTGCAAAAGTACACATTATTTTAGATGTAGTGGGATTTTGTATAAAAATATTTTGGTGATAAAAACTGTTGCGATAACAATCACATCAATATATTTGATTGTCAATGCATTAATGAGATGAGGAGATGAAAA
>ONXT01000248.1 GCA_900321845.1 uncultured Bacteroidales bacterium
CGTGGGTTGGATTTCAATCACAGGCACCGCTTCCGATACCGTGTATTTGAAGGATTTCGGCTCGCCGCCGTAGCTCATCTGCGCCATCGCGGAAAAGCCGCATACGCACAACACAACTGCAATGACAGATTGTAATAAATGTTTCATTTTCAATTAGATTTGAATTTGTTTATGGGTTAATTGATTAATTTGTTCAGCGTTTCAACTATTTAATGACGGATAATTTTCTGGTAAACACTTGGTTCTCAGTGTTGATTTTCATCAAGTAAAGACCGCTATTCAGATTTTCAAGATTCAGATTAACTTCGCTGGCATGGTTGTAGCTTCTGGAAATCAGGCATTTGCCATTCAAATCAAATAGCTGGATATCAGCGCTTTGAAGTTCGTTGTTGATGAATTTCACCGTAATGTTTCCAGTGGTTGGATTGGGATATACAATCACATCGTCATTGGAGAGGACGTTGTTTTCAATGCCGTTGGTTTCGGCGTTGTCGCAAAGTTCCGGGAAGAGTGCATGGGTCAGGGAAATGCCCCATGAGGTGGAGTCGGAGTAGGGGACCCACGTGGAGTTGCTTTGCTTTTCCCAAGCGGTGTTGGTGCCGTCGCCCACGGAGTTGGTGATGAGGGCGATGCTTCCGTTGGTCGGGAGAATCATACCGGCGAAGAAGCTGCCGCTGATGGGAATGGAATTGTCGAAATGGCAGATGTATCTGGTTCTGAACTCAGAATAGTTGGTGGGCATCTGAGGATCGTTTTCCATGTAGCAGTTGGCGGCAATCTGGGAGAGAGTGACGGTTTTGCTGCCCAGCAGGTCGCCGGGTTGACCGTTGTTATCTGCCCATACACAGAAAGTCACGCTTCCATTGCCGGAAATATGGGCGATATTCATCTTGAAGTTGGTAATGTATTCGGCGGTGGAATCCTTTTGGAAATAGTCGGCTTTGGCGAGGTCGCCGTAGCTGTTGGTTCCGGAGAGGTAGCTGTCATCAGCCATTCTGTAGAGCGTCAGGGTTCCGTGGAGCGGGTAGTGGAGTTTGTGGCAGTTACCAGGAATAGGTGGATTGTACGGGTTATCGGGGTTGTTGGGATCATTGGGATCATCTGGATTATTCGGGTCATCGGGATCATCTGGGTCATCTGGGTCATCCGGATTATCAGGGTTGTTGGGATCGTACATTGGGCAGGTGTTGGCGCCGCTGTTGTTGGGGTCGAGCCATGGTTTGAGGCGTTGGTCGTTGCCGCTTCCGTTCTGGTCCCAGTGGTAGTACATTTTCCCGTAATAGTCATTGTGCGGATAGCTGCACGTTGCCTGACCGCCGGTGAGGGTGCCCACGAGATAGCCGTTTTGGTCGAAGAGGGCGGAGCCGGAGGAGCCGCCTTCAGTGACTCCCAGGTTGGTTTGGGTTTGTTCCCAGTCGGTGATTTTCCAGTGTGCGCTGGAGGCACAGCCGGAGTAGGAGCCTGTGGCGATGGTGTTGGAGGATGATATTTTCTTTACGTCGCCAGCGGGATGATGGATGCCGGTGGCATGGGTGGCGGCTGTGTTGTCGCGGCGCCAACCCGCATAAATCGGATTCCAAGAGTTTTCAGGGGCGGAATTGAGTTGCAGCAGGAAGAAGTCGGAGCCGCCATTGATGCTGCCATAGGCCTTTTTGGTGCAGCCGGTGCGTACGTTGCTGCTGGGCTCGCTATTGCTGTTGGTGCAGGAGGGATGCTCATAGTTGAAGAAGAACATCCACTGGTTGAAGTTGGCAGCGGTGGCGTTGGGACCGCAGTGGTTGGCGGTCAGAATGTAGGGGGTTCCGTCGTTGGCGAGATTGTTGATGAGTGTGCCGCTGCACCACCCAGCGGAATTGCCTTCCACCACGTAAATGCGGACAACCGCGCGCTTTTGGCGTTGCCAGTCGTTGCCTTCCGGACAGTTGACGTTCACCTCACAGCTTCCACAGTCGCCAAAGTCCCTGAGTTGCTCCAAGTCCTTCACACCACGGAAAATGTAGGACACTTGTGAAATGTGGAAATCCGGTACGACAACCTCTTCGCTCAAGATGGCTTTTTTCTCGCCAGGGGTCATCAATGCGGGCGCAACGTATTCAACGATAATGTTTTGCCCTAAAATCAAGCCGATGGCAAAACCTTTTTCGCCGGTATTGTCGTTCTGGTTGTAGCCGCCCAGAAGTTGGGTGCGATCCTCATCGTAAACGTAGAGTTTGGAGCCTGTCGGAAGATTGAAACGGTTGAAATGCAGTGCCAGCGCCTTTGCACCGCTTCCGGTGATTTTGCAGCGCCAAACGGAGGTCCCGTTCTCCAAAACCTCCCATACACCAGCATTTTCCGTGCTGATGTCCACATCCCTCAGTTGCGAGATGACATACATGTCATTCTTGGGGTCGCGAGCCAATGCCCGGTCCATGAATTCTTGGTCGGGTTGCGAAATCTGTACTTGGGGTATTTGCGAAAAAATCAACTCACTGCCGTAGGTGGGTGGAAGCGTGCCGTTTAAGGATTGAGCCATCACTTGACTGAGACAGAATGATAATGCGCAAATAAATAAACTCAATAGGATATAAAAACGTTTCATTGGAAAAAATTTTACGTCTGAATTTAAGCGGGCAAAATTAAGAATTATTTTTTTACGATTGAACCCGTTTTTGCATTTTTTTATAATATGGTAACCAAATAATAATTGTATCTTTGCAGACTGATTTTTAAAGTAGAAAATGGGAAAAAGAAAAGTTGCAACCAAAAAGGAAAATCTTTTCCAAGGCGACATCAGCGAACTGATTGTGCAAGCCTTGATGGAGAAAAAAGGAGAGGACATCACAGTGATTGATTTGAAGAAAATCAACCATGTCTATTTCGATAAATTCATCATCGTCACCGGTACCTCGAAAACGCATGTGGAAACGCTCTGCGATTACGTGCAGGAAGTCACCAAGCGCGAAGCAGGCGTGAAACATGGTTTCGTGGAGGGCATCTCCAATGGGGAATGGGTGCTGCTTGATTATTTCGACATCATCGTCCACGTTTTTCAGCCGGAAGCTCGAACCTTTTATCAGCTGGAGGCGTTATGGAACGATGCAGAAATCACACATTTATAAACCATAGCAATTTATATTAATGGATAATAATCAAGAGAATCCGAATCAAAAACATAAGCTACCGAACAATAAAAAACCGAAGGCCGGCAAGAGCCTCTCTTGGTTGTATTTGCTGATCACCTTGGTGTTTATCGCCGCCCTGTTCTGGCCGGGAGGCTTTGGCGGCAGCAATAGTGTCAAGGAAATCAATAACAAGGAATTCAAAAAACTGGTTCTACAGCAGGATATTGAAAAGGCGCAATGGGTTCTCAAAGACCAAAAGGTTTACATCTACCTCAAGGGTGAATCGATTGATGAAAAAAGCGAATACAAGGATTTCAAAGACAACCTCGAAGGCCCCCACTATTTTATCGCACAAGGTGATTATCAGGTGTTTAATGACAATCTGAATAAAATCATCGATGACGAGGTGGATGAACTCTATGCCAAGGCACAGGCCGATTCGACGGCTCAAGTCCTTCCCTCCAAAAATGATTTGGAGGAGACCTATACTTTCCCCATCACTGAAGACACTTCCAAGGGTTACGGCTGGGACATCGTGCTGATGTTTCTGCCTATCCTGCTTATATTCCTGCTTTTCTTCGTGTTTTCGCGTTCCTTGCGTGGCAGCGGCGGTGGTGGAATGTTCAGCATTGGCAAGTCGAAAGCCAAACTTTTTGACGAGAAAGCCAACCTCAACATTTCATTCAAGGATGTGGCGGGGCTGGAAGGCGCCAAACAGGAAGTGGAGGAAATCGTAGATTTTCTAAAGAATCCCAAGAAATATACAGAGTTAGGAGGAAAGATACCGAGAGGTGCGCTGCTGGTCGGCCCTCCGGGTACTGGTAAGACCTTGCTGGCGCGTGCCGTTGCCGGTGAAGCCAAGGTCCCCTTCTTCTCGCTTTCTGGTTCTGATTTCGTGGAGATGTTCGTGGGCGTGGGTGCCTCCCGCGTGCGCGACCTCTTCAAGACCGCCAAAGAGAAGGCACCGTGCATCATCTTCATCGATGAGATTGACGCCATCGGTCGCGCTCGCGGGCGCAATGCCATCAGCGGTGCCAACGATGAACGCGAAAACACCCTCAACCAGTTGCTGACCGAGATGGACGGCTTCTCCCCGAACGCCGGCGTCATCATCCTCGCCGCCACCAACCGCGCTGATA
>ONXT01000247.1 GCA_900321845.1 uncultured Bacteroidales bacterium
GCACGCGGTTTCGCCTACGGGAAATTGTGCGACTTGTTTTTCCTGCATGGCGGATACGGTTATCAGCGCACCATTCACCAGAAGCCCTATTGGGGCGGCGTTCGCATCCGATACACTTTGTCGGGCGGGCTCTCCTTGGGGCTGGCGATGCCGGTCTATCTGAACATCGCCACCTACGACTACACCGGCCTGATGGACGGGAAGCGGGTGGAACGTTACGACCCCGACAAGCACAAGATAGAGGACATCATTGGCCGAGCGTCATTCTTCCAGGGCATCGGCAAGACCTCGCTGCATCCAGGGTTTTATTTCAAAACCGGTTTCTTATTCGACTTCAGCAAAGACGAATACACCATTCACGCGCTGGAAATCGGCGCCACGGTCGATATGGTGTTCCCGTTCGTCCAGCAGATGGCTTTTGTGAAAGCAAAGCCTTGTTTCATAGGAGCTTACATCGCGTATAATTTTGGGAAGAGAAAGGGGAATCACGAGTAATGCTGACATCCATCTTATTTAAGGCTATTCCTTTCGGCTTGGCGATTGCCATTTCACCCGGCGCCGCCTTTTTCGGCATCATCCAGACCAGCCTCTCAAAGGGATTCAAGCCAGGCATTCTGTTCGCCATCGGCATTGCGATGAGCGACATGTTGTTCATTGCGCTTTGCTTGTGGGGGCTTTCCGGCGTGATGGAAAACGAGATGGCTCGCAAAATTTTCAGCATCGTGGGCGGAGTCGTCCTGATTGCCTACGGCATTTACACGTTTTTCAGCAAACGCGCCCACGTGAGCGAGAAGCAAAAAAAGCAGGTGCTGGCCACCGAAAAGGCGGAAGAAGGGTTGAAAACGACGAGCGTCCTCCGCACGATTTCCAAGGGATTCCTGTTCAACTTCATCAATCCTGGCGCATGGGTGCTTTGGTTAGGCATCATGCCCGTGAGCGGAAAGACGCTGAAAGAGCAAATCCTATTCTTCACAGCCATCCTCTGCACTATTTTTTGCATTGATCTGCTCAAGAGCTTTTTCTCTGGCAAGATAAAAAACGCCATCACACCACACATCTTTTTCATCATCAACCGCATCATCGGCGTGGTGTTCTGCGTCATCGGCATCTATATGATTGTCAGAGTGTTCGGAAGCGGACTTCATTAAAAACGAGGTTGTCCCAACAAAGTTCCTGATCTACTTATCCCCCCAATCGTTAAGACAAAAAAAAGCGCCAAATAAACATTTGACGCTCATTGTAAATTTATGATTTTCAATTAGATCATCATATTCGGCATTTCTTCCGGCTCGGAATCTTCGTCGTGGAGGTTGCTGGTGCGTTGAAGGGAGGCGACAAGCGAACCAATCATCTTGGTCAATTCCATCAATTGATTTCTGGAATACTCCTTGTCATTTTCGTCCATCACACCCAGGCGGGAAGCGATTTCAGTGTAAACGACACATTCTCTAACGGAGCTTTTAGCCATTTTCAGATAATAGACGAATTGGGCTTTGTTGCGAGCCGAACCCTCAGCGATGTTCAGCGCGATGGACTGGGCGGATTTTAAGAAAGCCTCGCCGACGCTTTCGCAGCAGGTTTCAGGGAACTTTGGGGTTACAGAATGCACCCAATTGATATAATCAAGTGCCTTGGCATAGATACGCAAGTCTTCAAATCTAAAGAAACTTACATTGTTTTCTTGTTCGTTCATAATGTACTTGGTTAGTTAGAATTTGGCTGCAAATATAGTTGATTTTTTTAAAACCGCACATTTTCACGACAAAATATTAATTATTTTTAGCATTTCAAGCATTATTTTTAGAAGAATAATGCAGAATCAGTTGCAAAATAAATGTAAATAATTAGATAAAAGCATGCAGTTTTATCATAAAAATTTGTCAAGGGGAAAATAGTATCACTACCATCGTCCCCAAAACCTGCGACCACGCCACAAAATTGTCATATCGGTCTGAAAGCTGTAATTCCGGCTGTACATCACATTGGCTTTGTGAACGATTTCCTCATTGGTGTCAACAAGCGTAAGGGCATCGGTCGGGAAAAGGACACCCTGCTTGATTGGGGGAAGTTTCCCGCTTTCATTCGTTGGCTGATAGCCCACCCAGCTTTTCTTGCCCGCCATAACCGCAAAGATATTTCTCAGGAATCCGCCTTTGTCCGAAGGGAACCAAATATCCGCCCAAATAAAAAGCAACAAGATGAGTGAGGTGAAAATATCAAAGGCTCGCTTTTTCAACTTGTTGTCTTTCAAAGTGATCAAATGAATCGGAACAGAATACACATCGTCGGAGGTGTCGATGGCACTGCTGCCGATGATGGAAGAGCTGTCGGGCGAGGCGATTTTAAACTCCACCTGCATATCCTGAAGCAGCCCCATCTGCTCAATAATTTGATCGGAGGTCAGCGCCGCGGAACAGAAAATCACCTCATTCATACGGTAAATGCTCAGAATGTCCTTCATTTGCGAAAGCGTGCCGAGGCGTTCATAAGTCTTCTTGTCGGAAGCTCCGCACTCTTCCGGGGAGACGCCGATCAAGCCGATATATTCGCAGTTAGGACTGAGCATCTGCACAAGCGAGGCCACCCGTTCCGCCTCGCTCGCATTTCCAACGATAGCGATTCTGCGCTTTGTCTTCCCGCCGAACATATAGCTGCGGATGTTGAACTTGTGCATGAGATAGCGGATGAGATTCAGTGCAATGACAGTCCAACCGGCTCCGAGGAGGGTGACGGCGCGTGAGAAACGCGCGGATTCCGGAAGCAAGGCATAAATCAGCAGAATGCAGACCGTGCCGATGATGATGCCGCGATTGGTTTTGCGCGCCTGCACTGGAGCCCGATAGCCACCGCAGAATGCAACAGACATGAGCCATACAATTATATATATAGGTATGACGAGGTAAAAATAGATGTCGGGAAAGGCGCTTTGTCGTGTGGCAAGCACAGAGCTGTCCCAGTACTTCGCGATACAGAAAATGCCGAGGTAGCAGAGGACGAAATCGCACAGCGGCAAGAGGATGGCAGCGAAGACACGCAGAAGAATGTCCAGTCCAGCGCGGAACCAGATCGCGAAATTGATCATGAAATTGAAGATGCCCGCGTTTTTATGCGAAAAATGCTTTTGCGCGAAAATCTGCATGGCACGGTAAAACACGACCACATAGTTCACGCTGCTCTTTTTCGTGCTCTCGCCTTTGTAATGGATGATGCGCGTTTGGGGGAAGTAATAATTCTTGTAGCCACCCTGTGTGATACGGTACGACAAATCAATATCCTCACCATACATGAAATAATCCTCGTCTAAAAGTCCGACCTCGTCGAGGGCTTTCCTACGCAGAAGCATGAAAGCGCCGGAGAGGACATCCACCGGGTTGATTTCGTCTTTGTCAAGATAAGTGAGGTGGTAGGAGCCGAACTTCCGGGATTTCGGGAACAGTTTTGAGAGGCCGAAAATCTTGTAGAAAGCCACGCTGGGAAGCGGAAGTCCGCGTTTGGACTCCGGGAGGAACTCCCCTTTTCCGTTCACCATTTTAACACCGAGTCCGCCTCCGTCGGGATGTGCATCCATGAACTCGAGACACTTGGAAAAGGTGTCGCTCTCCACCAACGTGTCGGGGTTAAGCAAGAGCACATATTCCCCCGTTGACTGGCGGATGGCCTGGTTGTTGGCGCGAGCAAACCCGACATTTTCCTGATTCGCAATCAGTTTCACTTGTGGAAACTTCTCCTTCAACATCTTCAGCGAGCCGTCCACAGAATGATTGTCAACGACCCACACCTCTCCTTCAATGCCGTCTAAAGCAATGAAAACAGAGCGAAGGCATTGTTCGAGGAAGTGCTCAACATTGTAATTGACGATGACGATGCTGAGTTTCATTACTTAGTAGGGCTTAAAATAGGCCAGGACGGTCTTTTGCGTACGCACCGGATCGCCCAATTTGACATTCACCTCAGCATCCAACGGCAGAAAGACATCCACGCGGGAGCCGAAACGGATCATCCCCATCTCATCACCCTGTCTCACTTTGTCGCCGACTTTGGGATAAGAGATGATACGCCGCGCAACGAAACCCGCAATCTGGCGGAAGAGGACACTTCCGTTCTCGTCATTGCGCACGACTACCGTATTATGCTCATTATCAAGGGATGATTTGGGCAGATGGGCGATAAAATACTTGCCAGGATGATACGCCACGTATTCCACCTCCCCATTTATTGGATAAAAATTGACATGCACATTATGCACCGACATAAAGATGGAGATTTTTATGCGCTTGTCCTTGAAATACTCATGTTCAACGGCCTCCTCGATCAGGATAACAGTCCCGTCAGCCGGCGAAAGCACCGCATTGTCTAAACGATTCACATGACGGTTGGGGACACGGAAGAAACGAATCAACATTGTAAAAGGAATCAGTAACGCAATAACCACCAAGATATTCACCCAAATCGGCAAATCGGTGAAATAGAAGAAAAGCGTCACGCACAATGCGAAAAGCAGGATGTCAATTAATACCGGGATCCTTCCCTCTTTATGTAATCTCATTATTATCGAAAAATAGATTGCAAAAATACAAAAAAATATCAGACAATCACATTCCGGATGGATCTGCAATTATCACTTCATTTTCATGACTTTATGCATTACCATTCCATTTTCTGAAGAAATCCTTATCGGATAAATGCCTGCGGCAAACGCTGACAAGTCAACAACAAACAAGCCGTCAGGATTGGCGACACGAACCACGCGCACAACGTGTCCTGTCAGGTCATAGACTTCAACTTGTTGGATATCATCGCCTTGCACATAAAACACATCGGAGGTGGGATTGGGGAAAACGTGGATGGAAGCATTGGTTTCGTAGGTGCACACGCCGATATTGGAGGCGAAAATAGCGACGAAGGAGGTATCGCGAACCATAGCCACACGCCTCGGATTCGTCACCTCGCCATCATCCCAGCTCACGAAATGGTAGGAGGAATAAGGGGAGGCCGCCATCACCGCCGTGTCTTCACAATCGTACGTTCCCGCGCCCGACACGTGACCGTAAGCCGCATTATTGGCTGACACCGACAACTGGTAAGGAATGATTTCAAAGTGTGCAACGAATGTCTGTCCGAAGGTCGGAACGAACGCGCGCGGATTATCAACTGAGCCGTCGCTCCATTGTACGAAACGGTAGCAATGTGCCGGTACCGCGCACAGCACCGCCGTATCAATGCAATGGTAGTAGCCTGTACCGGATACAGTCCCCATCGTTGAGTCCTCCGGAAGGACCGTCACCAAGATGCTGTCAGGAACGAAAATCGCCATCACGGAACTGTCGCTGGCGACATGGAGCAGGTATGGGTTTTGAGTGCAGCCGTCGCTCCAGCCCACGAAGCGGGAGCAATGGGTCGGGGAGGCCTTCAACACAGCCGTGGTTCCGCAGGGAAAGGAGTCGGAACCTAACACTTCGCCCAAAACCGGGTCGTTCGGATAGGCATTGATGTAGAAATTGCTCGTTGAAAAGAGGGCGGTCAGCACGGTGTCACTGGTCAATGTCAGCGAATAGGGGTTGGCCGTTTCGCCATTGCTCCATTGCACAAACCGATAGCATGTGTCGGGGACGGCTGTCAACGTCACCACGGTATTTTCATCATAAACACCTGAACCATAAACGCTTCCGCAAGTCGGGCAATCGCTTGAGGCCGTTACGGTGTGTTGTTGCAAGGGTTCGGCGGTAAAGTTGCGGAATGCGCGCACAAGCTTCAATGTCGGGCTGGTAGCACCGTTGATTGTTCCCGTGTGCTGATCGGAATACCACGCATGAACCGTTGAGGAGCCGAACGACCAGCTTCCGCACCAATAGTCTTCAGAGGTGCTCAAGGAGGTTCCGCCATTGATTGTCAGTGAAGCATTTACTACTGGGAGGGCATCATAAAGACGCGTCATCTGTCCGACGGCGGGAAGGTACCATCCGTGAGCGACATCCACCGCATAGGCGGCTGGCAGTGTAGCGGAAGTCCCGTCTGAACGAATGGCCATCGTATTGCTGTAGCCCGTGGTATCATCAAAGACGTTACAATATCCGCTCCAACTTCCGTAAGAAGTATAGTGTGTCCTCGGAAGGCTCGTGACGGTCTGACCTTCAGTTGCCCAGGCATAGCTCCCCAAATCCTGCATCGCGACCATCCAGCCGTGCGTGCCGGTGCTGTCCACATAGCAGACGATGCCGTCGGTGTTGTCGTCGGCATTATGGAACACATCACCGATTCTATACTGGGGATTGTGGGGCGCGAAAGTGAAGGTGCGCACCGCACGGACATTATTGGTGTCGCTCTTGCTCGTAAATCCCACCAGACCGAAATCATAAATAGGAACCGCATAGCCGGAACCGCCCTCATTGCTGGACCAATACTTTTCTCCCGGGAAATTACTGGTCGGGACGCCATACGACGAAAGCATTGTCAAAGAGGCACTTACGATGTTCAGGTTGGTCAATAGCTGTCGGAGTTGGCCGGCAGCGGGTAGATACCAGCCATGATCAAAATCCACGGAATAGGCGGCAGGATATTGGCTTGCCGAGCCCGCGGCACGAATCAGCTGCGTATTGCGGTAGCCGTCAGTCTGCGTGACAGCCCCCACGAACGAAGCATTGACAAGTCCGGGGACATCCGCAGTAACAAGGCTCCAGGAGCAGGGCACAGCTGGTTCTGTCAGCTCCACGGCCCATCCCCTACCCTGCGCATAATCCACATAAAAGACAACCCCACAGGCAGTTTTGCCGCTGGAGGCGAAATCCATGATATGCTCCGTCGTGCTATCCGTACAAAGCACGTCACCGATTCTCTGCGCATTCAAGAATGAAAGAGAAAGCACAGAGAGACAAAAAGCAACTGATAAAACTCTAAATTTCATGATTTAAGATATTCAATGTATATTCTGAAAAACGTGCAAAAAAAAACGGAGGTAAAAGTACAAAAAATGTTGTAAATTTGCAGCCTAAATTTAGAAAAAAAATGAAAAGACTCTTCCTATTGTGTTTTGGTGTCTTTTTGCTATGCAATTTACAAGGGCAAAATTTCGACAAATACTTCACTCACAATACATTACGAATCAACTACATTCATTCGGGGAGTGCGCTAAACGAACATATCAGCCGCGTTGAATTTCACAACGGGGGCAGTTGGCACGGCACAACCATGCACCTTATCGACCCTTTCAACTACGGAGAGTTGCTGCTTGAAGCGTTTGACGCCA
>ONXT01000244.1 GCA_900321845.1 uncultured Bacteroidales bacterium
ATGGCCGCTGTTATGGCCAAGGGCACCACCACCATCTTCAACGCGGCTTGCGAGCCCTACCTTTACCAACTTTGCACCATGCTCAACAAAATGGGCGCAAAAATCAGCGGCATCGGCTCCAACCTGCTCACAATCGAAGGTGTGAGCGAACTCGGAGGCTGCGAGCACACCATTCTCCCCGACATGATTGAAATCGGCAGTTTCATCGGCATGGCAGCCATCACACAGTCCGACATCACCATCAAAGACTGCGCCGTGGAGCACCTCGGACTCATCCCCTCCGTGTTCCAGAAATTAGGCATCCGGCTGGAAATCAAGGGAGAGGACATCCACATCCCACGGCAGGAAGAATACGAGGTGGAGACCAATATGGATGGTTCCATCCTGACCATCAGCGACGCCCCCTGGCCCGGATTCACCCCCGACCTCATCAGTATCGCGTTAGTCACGGCCATTCAGGCGAAAGGCAGCGTGCTGATTCACCAGAAGATGTTTGAAAGCCGTCTGTTTTTCGTGGACAAACTGAAAGAGATGGGCGCGCAAATCATCCTTTGCGACCCGCACCGCGCCACCATCATTGGGCTGAACCGCCGCTACCTGCTGCGCGGCACCACGATGCAGTCGCCCGATATCCGCGCCGGCGTCTCCCTGCTTCTCGCCGCCCTCTCCGCAGAAGGGTACAGCCGCATCAACGACTGCGAACAGATTGACCGCGGCTACCAAGACATCGTTGGCCGTCTCAACGCACTGGGCGCCGTGATTGTAAGAGAGTAGGAGAATTGAAGGTTGACATTGGGAAATCCCGTGTGTTCCTCTTCCAATTAGAGTTCACACATCAAAGATTCAGGACCGCCATCCTGCTTTATTCCTTGATCAAGCCTTTCACCAATTGCAAAGCGGAAACCGTGACGCCGAAAACGCCGTGGAAGTTAACGTTCTGACCAGTGAAATAGAGGTTGGAAACCGGTGTTTTGGGAGGCAGCATCGTCAAGAACAGATGATCGTAATCCTTGCGAATGCCATACGCGCTCCCCTCGAAAGTGCCGGTGTAATCGCGGTAGGTTAGCGGCGTAGATGTAAAATACTCATCAATATTTTCTTGAAAATCAGGAATATATGGAGCAACCAATGCGATTGCCTCTTCCGCTTTCTTCTGTTTGAAGGCCTCATACTCCTCGCCCCGCTTACCAATATGAGAATCTGCCCACCGCGCGACCTCACTCCATTTCATCGGGCAGAAAATGTCGATATTTTCTGCAAAAAGAGGGCCGTGCGCAACGGAATCCGCACTTTCCGGGACAGCAAAATGCACGCCGGCGGAACGAATCCCCTCCGTAGCATCTGGATTCACGCCCCACAAGTCGGCTTGATCATGCACGAAAAGGTTATGATTTATGTATTTGACTTTATTCTTCTTCAATTTCAGATTCACGGTGAACATACCGGTGCTATTGGGTAGTTCGCTGATTCTTCGGCGGTAAGTCTTGCGGAGAAGATTATCGGGGAGGAGTGGGAAAAGCGCGTTCGGATGGATGTTGGCAATCAGATGCTCACACTCAATGCGCTCGTCGCGAACCAAAGCAGCCACGATTGCGCCGTCCTTTTCCTCGAATCCAGAAACCGGACAATTGGTGCGTACCACTCCACCGAAAGCACGGATATCATTGGCAAGTGATTCGGCAATCTGCGCTCCCCTCCCCTTCAGCCGCCAGGCACTCTGCAGGAAAGTGCCGTTAATCTGAGCGAAGATATAGAGTGGGAGCGTATCGGCGCGCAATTCCATCTTCAAGGACGTACCGCAAAGCACATTGCGAAGCGTATCATCCGTAATCATTTGATTCATAAACTGATAGGCGGAAGTCGCCATCATCTGAAAAGAGGAGGACTCCGGATTGGCAGGTGCCATCAAATCCGACATTTTAGGTTGCGATTTTCGCAGAAAATCAGCATAATTCAGAATATTCTGCCGCTGATTTGGGAAAAAAGTGGATAGTTTTTCAGCGAAAGCATCGTATCCGTTTGCAAAAGGATAAGTCTTCCCATTCCAAACCACCTCGTCAAAACAATCGGCATCCA
>ONXT01000250.1 GCA_900321845.1 uncultured Bacteroidales bacterium
GATGAGTGTGACGGTACTGTTCGCCATCTACTACTACAGGGATTCCCTCCGCAGATACTTGAAAATCATACTTCCGTTGCTGCTGTTGGGCGGAGCGGCACTGCTCGTCCTGTTCTTGACCAAGGGAACCAGCAGCGGCACGGTACGTCTCAACCTGTACGAATACGCACTGCTTTCCGTACGCGACTCCTATTTCCTCGGATTCGGTGCAAAGATGGAGCGTGTTTATTATACTTGGCTCAACAATGCCACGCTCTTCCACAACGACATCAACACGCACTCCTTTCTCTTTGAAATGGTCATCTCTTCCGGTCTTTTCATTTTCATTCTCTACCTACTCCTCCTCTGTTTTTTGGAAAAGAAAATCGGCGAAAAGGGAAAGAACGAGTTCTACCTGCTGCTTCCTGCATACGTCATTCTGCTCTTCGCTCCCAGCTCCAGCGTTGATTTATGGTTCCACTACCTGTTCTTCGCCGTTGCCGTCGGCTATATCCCCTTTAGCAAAACCGCCACAATATAATAACGATGGGAGACTTGAAGCAACAGACGGTTTCGGGTGTCAAATGGACGACAGTGGCCAATGTGAACAACACGTTGGTGCTGATGCTGAAGCTGCTGATTCTCGCGCGATTATTGGAAAAAAGCGATTTCGGAATCATCGCCATCGTGCTGGCCATCTTGGGGTTCACGGAAATCTTCTCCAACCTCGGTCTCAGCATCGGGCTGATTCACAAGCAAGAAATCTCGCAAAAACAGTACTCCTCGGTCTTTTGGATCAACCTCACGCTCAGCGTCGTCCTGTACGTGCTGCTCGCGGTTACCGCTCCCTTCTTCGCCCGTTACTACGACGAGCCATCGCTGCTGAACATTATTCCGCTCATGAGCCTTCAGCTCATTTTCAACGCCCTTGGCAACATGTTCTACACCTTCAAGTCGAAAGATTTGGAATTCAAATTCATCGCCATCGTGCAAATCATCGGCATCTATGCAGGCACCATACTGACGGTGGTTCTGGCGGCACTGGGGTTCGGGGTTTACAGTCTCGTTTACGGTCTGCTGGCCCAGACACTCGTACAGCAGGTTGTTTTCGCAATCGACGGCTTCCGGAAGTACCCCATCGTCTTCCATTGTCGGCTCCGCGAGATCGCCGACATGCTGAAAATCGGAGGTTTCCAAGTCGGCACCCAAGTTTTCGACTACATCTCAAACAAAATCGACGTATTCATCATCGGCCGCTTTTTTGGGATGGAAAAGCTCGGCGTCTATAATCTGGCCAAGGAGTTCGTGCTGAAACCCATCCAAGTCATCAACCCAATTGTCACCAATGTAGCGACACCCGCGTTCGCCAAATTCCAGGACGATCTGCCGAAACTGCAGAGCAACTACCTGAAGGTGCTCAAATTTCTCTCCACCTTCAACATGCCGATTTTCCTGTGCCTTGCCATTTTCGCCGAACCGATTGTGGCGGTGGTTTACGGCTATAACATGATGGAAGTCGCCGTCTTTGTCCGCATCCTCGCCTTCTGGGGGCTGTTCAATTCCATTGCCAACCCCGCCGGCATCCTAATGGTGGCCAAAGGCCGCACCGACCTGGGTTTCTACTGGACGGTGGTGCGTATTTTCATCGTTACCGCCGCCATCGTCATCGCCTGCCAGTTCAGCATCATAGCGGTGGCTTGGGCACAAACCGCCGTCGCCTTCGCCTTCCTCTTCCTCTATTGGCGGCTGATGGTTTACAAAATGTCGTTTATCCCGTTGAAAAATTACATCCTGTCATTCCTACGCCCTCTGCTCATATCCGCTGCGCTGGGTGTCCCCTTCTATTTCACAACGCTGATTTCCGACAACATCATCTACCAATTTGCAATGATGACGGCCTACGGACTGGCGATTCTGGGCGCCTACTGGATTTTCGACAAAGAGTACCTCAAAGAATTGAAAACACTAATTCTATCCCGATGAAAAAGAAGCACATCATCTTGGTAACCACTTGGTTTCCTCCTGCCAACTCCGTGGCCGTGAACAGGATGGAGGCTTTTGTGCGCTACTTTGACAAAGCTATTTTTGAAATTGACGTGGTGACGCTCAAGAGCGAAGGAGACCCGTTTGAGATGGAAGGAGTGACGGTGCATTACCTCGACAACGACATGCTCTTCAAGAAGGCGACGTTTCTGAAGCCGGTTCCATATCTCATCCACAAGGCGAAAGCACTATACAATATAATACTGCTCACGTTTCAAAAAAACGAGTTCCGCGCATGGCAGAAGCGCGCCATCGCCAAAGTGCGTGCACTGCTCGACAAGTACGGGGAAGAGACCACTGTCATCAGCAGTTACGAACCCATCGCGGCTCATTTAGTGCCGCTGCAACTGAAAAAGGAGGGCCGGAAATTCCACTGGGTGGCAGACTGCCGCGACGAAATCGCCCAGAATCCGTCCATCGTGAAAAGCCTCCGCCACTTCTACCGACAGGCCGAAAGCGACGTGCTCGCCCACGCCGACCTACTGACAACCGTATCGGCACCCATTCTGGAAGGATTCAGAGACAACTGCACGAACGACGCCATTCAGTTTGCCGAAATCAGAAACGGCTACGACTTTGAAGTCGATAAAACCGCCCTGTTCAACGAGGTTTTCACCATGACCACTGTGGGGACGTTTTATGGCAAGCGGCAGCCCTACACACTTTTCCAAGCATTGGAGCAGTTTCTGCGGAAGAACAAGGAAGCGAAGGTGCGCCTCCGCTTGATTGGTGCCGGACATTCCGTGCTGATACCCGCCGGATTGCGCGATTGGGTGGAAACAACGGGCAAAATCCCCCATCTTGAGGCGATACAATGTATGCAACAAGCCGACGCACTCGTCCTGACCCTGCCGAAAGTGGAACAGAAGGGCGTTTACAGCGGCAAATTGTTCGAGTATCTCGGCTGCCACCGCCCCATCATCGCTACTGTGGACCCCGACGACGTGGCCGCCCAACTCATCAGGGAGTGCCGCGCCGGCTTCATCGCTGACTTCGATTGCGTGGACGACATTGAAAAAGCCATTGAAGATGCCTATCGGCTCTGGGCCGAA
>ONXT01000242.1 GCA_900321845.1 uncultured Bacteroidales bacterium
AGGAGGTACAAACCGGCGGGCATCCCTTTCAATTCAATCATCTGTTCATTGGAATGGATGGAGCTGAACTGCTTAACTAATTGTCCTTGAGCATTATAGAGGCTGACGGAATGAAGTGGTTCGCCCTGTATCATGACAAAATCCTCGGCTGGATTCGGGTAGATTTTCAAGTTGGACGAACTGAGGTTTTCCATGCCCACATGGGTATGAAGCAGGTAGCATCCTTCGCTTTTGCACCCTTCAGGTGAGGTGATGGTGACGCAATAGTAAACGTCGTGTGCTGGGAACACACTGACTGTCAGCGTACTATCGTTACCACAGGAGACGCCGTTAGCAGTCCACGCAAAGGTGTAGCCTTCAAGACCGCTTTCGGCGGTGGAGAGAAGTTCTGTAGAGTCGCTTATCGGGGTGGCAGTGATGGTTGCGTCAGGCAGCAGCAGGATGTTCAGCGGCAGGATAGTCAGACTGTCGCAGATGTCCTGGCGCTCAATCAAATCGTAATAGGAGCCGCTTTCGGTGTAGGTGTTGCCAATCCACGTGTAGGCATGGCAGACACTCACGGTGTCGAGGACGGTTGTGTCAACGCATTTGGTGCCGGAGATGGCGATATTGTCGAAGCAGGCGGTGCCGTTGGCGCTGGTCGCGTTCTGCATGACGATGCGGACGAAGATGTCATCGACTCCCTGAAGAGCGGGAATGCTTTCCAAATCGTAGGCATAGTGGATGAAGTTGTCGTAATCTGAAACGGGGACGAAAATGGTGTCGAAGGAGGTGTAACTGCTGCCCGTGGTACTATATTGGAAGAGATAAGTCTTTGCGCCATAAGAAGTTACGCGCAGGTCGTACTCCAAATACAGGTCATTGAAGCCGTGACGGTTGAAATTGAGGACGGCCGCGCAAATCCAGATGTTGCCCGAAGTGTTGCTGCTTTGCAACTTCACTTGCAGACTTTGTTCGGGGTTGTTGCTGAGGCAAGGGTTGTGGTCGGAGTCGTTGTTGGAGGTGGAAAATTGCAGACTGTACGGGTAATAGGAGTAGTACTCTCCGCCGAAATAGAGGTTGGCTTGTTGATAAAGCCGGCCGCAGTTGGCGGGGAAAATGGCTGTGGAGCTCGGGAATTCCATCCCGTCGAACGACCAAACAGCGATGGGCTGGCGATAGGTTTGGGCGCCGACTTTGACGGGTGAAAATGCAAAAAATGATGTTAAAAAGAACAAAGCACAGAAAATCCGCGCAACGAAACGACGGCTCATAGGATAATATATTGATTTACAACAAAATAAAATAATTCCGATTCCTAAATTCAAGAACGCAAAAATATACATTTTCAGCAAAAAAATCACTATTTTTGCAGACTTTTTTTGATTATCACAAATGGAGAACGACTGGTTACAACGCACCGAACTGCTTTTAGGTGCCCCCATGTTGCAGCGGTTGAAGTCGGCGCACGTGTTGGTGGTCGGATTGGGTGGTGTTGGCGCCTACGCAGCGGAAAACATCTGCCGTGCAGGCATAGGAGAGATGACGATTGTGGATGCCGACACCGTGGAGAACAGCAACCGCAACCGGCAACTCTTGGCACTGACTACCACCCTCGGACAGCCCAAATCGGAGGTAATGGCACAACGGCTTCGCCAAATCAATCCGGAAATCAAGCTGCACACCGTGCAAGAGTTCATCCGCGACGAACGCACGATTGAGCTTTTACAACAGGCTGATTACGACTATGTTGTGGATGCCATTGACTCTTTGTCCCCGAAAGTATTCCTCATTTACCACGCGCTTCAACAGAACCTCAAGCTGGTGTCGGCGATGGGTGCGGGCGGCAAAATGGACCCCACGACCGTCAAAGTGGCGGACATCAAGGACACCTATCAGTGCAAATTGGCGCAAAACGTGCGGAAACGCCTGCATCGGCTGGGAATCCGGAGCGGTTTCAAAGCGGTTTTCTCAACGGAACCCGTGCGCGAGGGCAGCATCACCCTTTCCTCTGAGCCGGAAATCAACAAACTTTCCACCGTCGGCACCATCTCCTATATGCCCGCCGTCTTCGGCTGCGTAGCTGCCTCCGTGGTTGTACGGGACCTGTGCGATAATAGTTGTGAGGCGTGAGGAAGGTGTGCGAAGCCCCAAGTCCATGGCCTTCTTTTTCAAAAAAAAACCATCCATTTGCATTGATTTTTTTTCTAATTTTGTAGCCCAAATTTCGCATTTAGATTTGCAATTTATCTTATTAACAATCAAATAATTACACAATGAAAAAGAAATTATTGTTATCCTCTTTGCTGTTGTGTCCGCTCTTTTTGAGCGCAAGCGAAGCAGATTTGACTTTGCCGAATTTCACCAATGTGACCTTCTTCAATGGTGCATTGACGGGCAAATCATTGCTGCTATGGGGCGCAATCATCGTGATTTTAGGACTTGTTTTCGGTTTGATTCAGGCCTTCCGCATCAAACGTCTTCCAGTTCACAAATCCATGAAGAGCGTTTCCAACACCATTTATGAGACCTGCAAGACCTATTTGCTCCAGCAAGGCAAATTCCTGTTGATTCTTTTCGCCATCATCGGCGCCATCATCTGCTTCTATTTCGGCTATTTGAACGGGAAGGCGCTGCCGCAAGTGCTCACCATCCTGCTTTGGACGGTGCTGGGCATCGCCGGCTCCTACGCCGTGGCTTGGTTCGGCATCCGCATCAACACGTATGCCAACTGCCGCACCTCCTTTGCCTCCCTGCGCGGCAAGCCGTGGCCGGTGGTCTCCATTCCGCTGCAATCTGGCATGAGCGTTGGTTTATTGCTCATTACCATTGAGTTAGTCCTGATGCTCGTCATCCTTCTGTTTGTCCCCGCCGAAAGCGCGGGTGCCTGTCTCATCGGCTTCGCCATCGGTGAGTCCCTCGGCGCCAGTGCCTTGCGTATTGCGGGCGGCATCTTCACCAAGATCGCCGACATCGGTTCCGACCTGATGAAAGTGATTTTCAAAATCGGTGAGGACGACCCGCGCAACCCTGGTGTCATCGCCGACTGCACCGGCGACAATGCCGGCGATAGCGTAGGCCCCACCGCCGACGGCTTCGAGACCTACGGCGTAACGGGCGTGGCCCTCATCTCCTTCATCATCCTCGCCGTCCCCTCTGTGGAACTGCAAGCACTACTCATCACCTGGATTTTCGCCATGCGCATTATGATGGTCTTCACCTCCGGACTCTCCTACGGCATCAACGACCTCGTATCCAAAATCA
>ONXT01000240.1 GCA_900321845.1 uncultured Bacteroidales bacterium
CGAGGAGATTGAAAAACTCTGCAAAATCGCCCCGCTGCACAATCCCGCCAGTTTGGTCGGCATCAACACGATGATGAAACTGCTGCCCAATGTTAAACACGTGGCTGTTTTCGACACCTCTTTCCACCAGACGATGCCCGCTCAGGCTTACCTGTATGCTATACCATATAAATATTATGAAGAAGACCGCGTGCGCCGTTACGGTTTCCACGGCACCAGTCACAAGTATGTCGGCCCCAAGGCGGCTGAACTCGCTGGCATCCCCTACGAAAAGGCGAAAATCATCAGCTGCCATCTCGGTAGTGGCGCTTCAATCTGCGCCATCAAGAACGGTCAGTCGGTTGACACCACCATGGGCTTCACCCCTGTGGAAGGTTTGATGATGGGCACCCGCTGCGGCGACCTCGACATCGGCGCGCTGCTTTACATCGCCGAAAAAGAGGGCATGGACTACAAGCGCATGACCACTTTCATCAACAAAGAGTGCGGCTTGAAAGGCGTTTCGGGCAAGGGCGTTGACATGCGCGACATCCGCGCTGGCAAAGATGCAGGCGATGAGCGCTCCACCTATGCTTTCGATATGTTCTCCTACAGAGTGAAGAAATACATCGGCGCCTACGCAGCAGCCATGGGCGGCGTGGATGTCATCCTCTTCACGGGCGGCATCGGCGAGAACGCCTTCTTTCAGCGCGAACCCATCTGCGAAGGACTCGAATTCCTCGGCGCCAAACTCGACAAGGAACTCAACAAGAAAATCATCGGCGAGGATGCCGTGATTTCCACACCCGACTCCAAAGTCAAAATCGTGGTTGTGGCTACCAACGAAGAGTTGGTAATAGCAACCGACACCTACAATCTTGCAAAATAATACCCACACGGGTATGAATGGAAAAGGGGCCGACTAAAAGTGATTTTGTTTCGGCCTCTTTTTATTCTTTTTCCGGGAAATTTTTCTTAAGAAGTTAAGAATGCCTGATGGAAGATTACCTTGTCTCAACGGGCTTCAGTTAAGCGTTTCCATTCCCAAGTTAGAGATAATAAAGTCATTTGTTTGTTGTTGAACGGAAATTATTAAATAATATGAAATCAAAAAATCACATCAAAATTGTCTGGTTGTTAATAGTATTGTTCGTTGCCTCTTGCGGGTCAAATATCAATCAGCGAGAGCAATCTTTTACTCAGAAGTTGAATGAGATGCTTGCTTGGCCCGAGGGAGGTACATATTCCGATGAGGTCATGCAATCTGTCTTTGATCTTATCAAGAAAACCCCTCAGTCGTTAGAGTACAAATTTGAAGGAGAACTCCCTCATATTCATATCGCAACTTCAAATGACGGCAATTTGCGGGCATATAGTTTGGAGAGGAGCGGATTTGAAGGTAATCCTTCTTCTGGATTTGAATGCAAAGTCCTGCTTCAGTACAGGTCTGGTAAGAAGGTTTTCTGTGAAGAGGTTAAGGGCTTCAATGGGTATATCACTGAGATTTATCATGTTGATTCAAATAAGTTTTATCTATTGGAGGATTTTCAAGGTCGATTAGCTCAGGGAACACACGAATTCTATAGCTTTTCCGTATATAAGATTGAAAACAAAAAACTGCACAAGGTTAAAGGAGCTTTTGTAAACAGAAATACCATTTATGATAATCTTGAATTTTCATGGGATGATTATGGGGGACGTTTAGAAATCGACTTTGAGAAAGAGGACTCTGCGTTTATTTATAATAGTTTTCAAAAGAAACTATTTGCAATCAAAGGTATGCCTTTGGCTGATGAACCACTAAAATATCGTCAGTACTCTTGGAGCAATGGGCGTTTTGAATTAGAGAAATATGATGAACCCATAGAATTCCGTAATGAAAAATACTTCATACGAATTGAACAACAAGATGAGGATCATTGGACTTACAAATGTTGGGAGAACGGCCAAAAGCAAGGGGAACCAGACCTTGTTATAGAAAAAGGCATTAAAGAATACTGGACATGCGGTGGTTCATTATTATTTCATGATGAATGGGTGACTGATGATGAGAGTACACCATTGGGAGACAAATACACCTTCTCCAATAAGGGCTATCGTTACGAATTCTATCATGGTTGGAGTAAAGGAGCGCAACTTGAAACGTTATATGTCTATGACTCAAAAGAGAGGCTGGTTTACAGCGGGGATTTTGAACCTCTCTATCATTGACGTAAGACACATTCTTTTATTAACAAAAAGGAATCCTGTTGTACTACTGTTGCGATAATCTTAAAAAATTACTGAAAACACTTTGACGCACAGAGTGTTATAGATATTTGTCGAATTTTCGATTTGAAATCAATTCCGTTTTACGCACAACAAGTGCGGTCGCGAAAACTACCCGCGCTGGCACCCCTTCTATTATAGAAGGAGAAATTCCCCCGCGCCGCTGTAAGAAAACATCTCGCCACGAGAAACCAGCCCCAGCAACAAAACCAATCGCTTGACGGATATATTTATTTATACAACTGAATTTATCGCATCGGTTGTTGTCTTTCATTATCAATGCCAGTTAATAATAGCGGATAATCATGCTTTATACAGTTTCTCCAATAGTCGTATTTTCTCTCTACGATCCATATTTTATGAGATGATGTGTAAAGAGCAAATGTTACGGGCACTCCTTCTCTAATTGGCGTCTCATTTTCAAGATTGCTAAAAATTCTTGATTGCCCATTCTCTCTTAAACCGAAAAGGGCAAAAGAATTATTTTCAAAAATGAAAAACTTGTTTTTGTAAGGGTAGTATGTGAAAGAAGAAGCAGTGTCTATTGTACTACATTTTTGTAAATCAATCGTGCAAATCGTATCGTTATAAATACTGCCACGAACCATGTAATAGGGCATATCAACCAACCCGCACTTGCAATCAATTGCACATAAACTATCCATATCCATCACATAATCAAACAATAATAGTATTTCTGATTTTGAGGAGAGACTCAGTTCATGCAAAGGAAGCTGGCTTTGAGAGAAACTTCTTTGAAACGTAATTGTCAGCATTAAAAATAGCAGAATCGGCACTTCTTTCATTTCCTAAGGATTGATTATAATCTTTAAATCTATATTTATAACTCTTTGAGTTGGAGAATTTTCAGTATAAGGGAGGCAATAGTTTCCCGAAGTTCTAATACTAAATGTAGTTTGAGGATAATGTCGAGGATAAAACAGGTCTTCTTCTCCAGATGGCATATCCGAATCAAATGGATGGTTGTGAGTCGATGAAAGGACCTTGTAATCATTGCTTTTCAACAAATTGATGGTAGAATAGTTCAACCCGCAATCAGCATCAACATCAAATCCCAATAAATTAAATCGTTCCCCACTGAAATTTTCAACATACGAGTTTGTGACTTCACCAAGAGAAGATTCTAATTTATCTGAAATCCAACCATACAGTTCGTCTGCATCGTTCCCATTGTCTATGCGTAAATAATGAGAATCTTTGTTTTCCCCCATTAATGTAAAATCATCATTAACGATTTTACGTGAAAAAATTTTTTCATCAAGCACTTTACGTTTATCATTGACAAATCTAAAACAATCTGTTTCTGACCTTTCAACGAGTTGGATATCGCCACATTCATTTATTTCCCATATATCCCTCCCATCCGGGTCC
>ONXT01000238.1 GCA_900321845.1 uncultured Bacteroidales bacterium
CCTTTACCGCTGTACGCCCCTACCCCAGACTGCGGCCAAAAATTGGCCTTGTCTGGGGTTACTGGGATTTCGTGCCTTTGGCACGATTACATGATATGCATTCCGTTTCAAATCAAAATTACAAGGATTTATTTGGTGTTATTTGATAGTAGTATTCCGTATATTACAAAATTAAAGGGGAAAATCCCGATGAAAATCATTACAAGCACCCTCAGAATCATCCGAAAATTAGTACTTTTGCAGACTTTTTGACAGCCATTAATGATGAAAAACTTATTGATTATTTGCATTTGCGCAATCCTTGGTGGATTGTCCATGGCTTGTGGGAACAAACAGACCGAAAGCAGCCCCGAGGGTCCGGAAGAAACCATCACGATTGCAGCTGACCACCTTCAGTTTTCGGGAAAACACAGCTACTTGATTAAAGCTGCCGGAGATGCCCAAGTTATGCTAACCAACTGCAACAAAGGAGAATGGGAAATCCAATTTTATCTCCCCCTGAACAACACACAAACGTGGGATCAATGGAAAAGCGCCACGCCCAGCGACACCGACTATGATGCCGCTATGAGCAAAATAGAGGTGCAATTCCTCAAAGCTGACGGCTCCCCACTCGACTGCAAACTGGAGCACAACGAGGATAATATCGAAAGTCTGCTTTCCGCGGAAGATATTTCCACGGAGAATTTTTCTGTAAAAACCTATGCAACAGGAACTTATGCAGAAATGAAATCGATTTTTTCACAAATCAAAGGAATCTCTATCTCCAATATGGAATTGGACCAAATTGAACGCACCCCGGAAACGCAATCATTGGGAGAGGACGAGAACCTCATCGACTTTGATGGCATTCGGGAAAACGCTCAGGAAGAGTATAAAAAAGCCGTCGAAAACGGAAAAGACTAACTGTTAATTCGGATAATTTTCTTCGCTTCTTTAAGAATTTCCGATCTTAATGATAACGGCATCATCACTTCTATCGCCGACCCAAACGACAAAATCTCATTGAGAAAGTCTTCCGTGGGCTTTAAATAGTAGTAGAAAATCGAATAACTGCGTTTTCTTTCCAATTCCCGCTGCGAGGTGTGAAGCGGATTGACCCGCAATTTGGACGCCAAAGAAGCCCTAACCTTGACTGTGATTTCTTGGGTTTCAATAGTTTCCACTTTCGTCCCGAAATTTTCCGCCAAGGCAGCGGCGATTGCATCCTCTGTAGGTGGGGTAAAAGTATCCTGAAGGACTTTGATGTCGGTCACATCTTTTAAGTCCACCCATTCAAAACCCGTTCCTTCTCGTGTACCCAATAAATACCAAGCCCCCTTGAACTCCTTGAGTGCAAACGGTGCGAAGGAAGAATAAACCAGCTCTTTTTCAGACCAATAGGGTTTATATTCCAATTGAAGGAGATGATTCTTCGAAATCGCATCCATCACTTTTGACAAATAGCATTCCCCTCCAGGCCGAACTTCCATCTGCATTCTTGCCAACAAACTCTCATTTTCTCCAACCACCTGGTTGACCGATATCAATTCCAATATCTTCTTCAGAAGAGGATTCGTCCGGCCTTCATCTGAAATATAGTAGGTGTTGGTGCTTTTTCTGCAACGAATGGAAACATTGAAAACATCTTTGATTTCATTGCGATGATTATGAAAGGTGCGAAGAGGGTATTTTTTTCCCTGCGACAAGCTACTTGCATTCCACTTTTCGCAAAGCTTTTCATAGCTAATACCTTCATTACCAGATTGATAGATTGTATCAATCAACCAAATATACTTCTTGAATGCTAACTTATTCATATTCAGATTTTTATTTTTTCATCAAATTTCCATCATGGAATTGTTCGATTTTATGCCACATTTGCACTCGATCCATTCCCATCACATTGTGTTCATGCGTGGTATAGGGGAAATAGAAGATCTGCACATCGTCCAAAACAGACTGGTGCAGCAATTCCAAACTGTGCTGTTGAACAACCGTATTGTCTTGTTGGCCATGCATAATCAGCAGAGGGCATTTTAAGTTCTTGATTTTCGGGATGATACAAGCGTGCTCATATCCTTCCGGGTTCTCTTGCGGAGTATCCATATATCTTTCCCCATACATAATTTCATACCACTCCCAATTAACGACTGGGCCGCCGCAGGTTGCAGATGCAAACACTTCCGGATGGTCGGTAATCATGGTCAGCGTCATGAAGCCGCCGAAACTCCAACCGTCGATTCCCATCCTGTCTCTGTCAATAAATGGCAGAGATTGTAGGTAACGCACACCGACCATCTGGTCAGCGCTTTCACAAACGCCAAGATTGCGATGAATGCACTTTTCAAACGCTGCGCCACGGTTGCTTGTGCCTCTGTTGTCCATCACAAAAATAACATACCCCTTTTGCGCCATATAGTTCAAGAAAACGCCTGCGGTCATAAATGTGTTGGTAACCAGTTGAGAATGAGGACCTCCGTAAACATAAACCAGACATGGATACTTTTTGCTGGCATCAAAATGAGGCGGATAAATCATTTCGCAGTAAAGGTCGTCACCACTTTCTCCCTTCAACGAGAAGATGGTATCGCGTCCCAATTCGTATTTCCCATAGGGATTCTTGGATTCCAACAGCAACTTGTTCGTCTTGCCGTCTGTTGTGCCCGCAAAAATTTTCAAGGGGGTGTGCAGATTGGAAAAATAGTCGAAATAATACTTCTTGTCCGTGGACATCAAAATCGTATGTGTGCCAGATTCTTGCGTAATCTTTGTAAGTTTTCCATTGGCTAAATTGACAGAATAGAGGTAATTGTCAACCGGGTTGTCTTTGTTGGTCATAAAGAAGAGATTCTGTTCCTTCGCATCCAAGCCCATCGCCTCCAACACAGGCCAGTTTCCTTTCGTAACTTGCTTGATTAAATTGCCATTGAAATCATAAAGATAGAAATGATTCCATCCATCACGGTCGCTTTGCCAGATGAAATTGCCGTTGGAAAGGAAGATCATACGGGTGAGGGGCTCTACATAGCGGGAATCGGTTTCTTCGAACAACACTGCCAATTTTTTGCCGGATGCCACTTCGTAACGAATCAGCTTGCTGTGGTTCTGTTCTCTATTCAAATGCGTGATATACAGGTATTTTTCATCGGGAGAAAAGGTCACATTCGTAAGAAATTCGCCATCGGAAAGATCGGTTTGAATGTAATGAAAAACGCATTTGCTCTGTTTGAAGGATTGTTGGGCATCGAAAATGCCGACTTTCACCTGATGGCTGGTACGTCCTGCCATCGGATACTTGATGTTCTTGATGTAGGCGATTTCTGCCGCACCGTTGCCATCGCTGGTTTGCAACAGCGGGTAATCCTGCACCATCGACTCATCCATCCTGTAAAAAGCGATGTAATTGCTCTTCGGGGAAAAATACCATCCTTCGTTGATGCCCCATTCGCTGCGGTGAACGGGCTGTCCGAATACAATGTTTTTGCCTGTATCCGGACAAAGAATTATATCATTGTTTGAAGTATTTTTCTTTGAACCAACGAAATAACCATCTTTTCCTTCCTTTTGATAAATAAAGAGGTCATCGCCTCCATCCACCAGCTCCTGGTCCTTTGCCACCGTTGCACGGATCTCAATATTTTTGGTGTCGAGGTGGAAGGTTGCGTAACAAGGCTGGTCATTCTTCTCACAATAAAAG
>ONXT01000236.1 GCA_900321845.1 uncultured Bacteroidales bacterium
CGGAATTGCCCGCAGCACACCAACAGTTGATTGAAAATCTTAAATCCCAAGGCCGCTTTTTAGTCGCATTTGCCGGCGCCCATGGCATTGCCAACTCCTTGCCTTCCATCATTGACGCCTGCGCCACACTACAGGAAAAAGGCGTTTCACTTTTGCTGGTCGGGACGGGTCAAGAGAAAGAAAAACTGATTCAATATACTCAGAATCAGGGATATAAAAACATCCATTTCCTTCCAGCAATAAACAAGCACTCCATCCCGACTTTTCTGAGACAGATGGATGTGCTTTATGTCGGACTGCAGCGACAATCACTTTTCCGCTTCGGCATCAGCCCCAACAAGATTTTCGACTACATGATGGCAGCCAAGCCCATCATTCAAGCCATTGACTCCGGCAACGACCTGATAGAAGAAGCAAAATGCGGCATCACCGTCGAGCCGGAAAACACCTCCGCAATTGCCGAAGCCATCGTTCAATTGGCAGATTTAACACCCGAAGAGCGCCAAAAATCAGGTGAAAACGGGCATCAATACGTGTTAAAACACCATACGTACAATGTTTTGGCACAACAATTCGTTAATGCTATCAATTATGCTGAAAACTAAAACACCTACGATGAAAATATCATTCTCCCCTCCGGATATTGGAGAACAAGAAATTGCCGCCGTTGCCGAAGTGCTTCGCTCCGGCTGGATCACCACCGGCCCCAAAACCAAAGAGTTCGAACAGAAAATCGCCACCTACTGTCATACCGATAAAGCCGTCTGCCTTAACTCCGCCACTTCATGTATGGAACTGATTTTGAGAGTTTTAGACATCGGAGAAGGCGACGAAGTCATCACCTCCGCCTACACCTATACCGCCACCGCCAGCGTAATCACGCACGTCGGGGCAAAACTGGTTTTAGTGGATACGCAGAAAGATTCTCTGGAGATGGACTACGACCAGCTGGAAGCCGCCATCACGCCACGCACCAAAGTCATCATGCCCGTGGACTTGGCCGGCATAATCTGCGATTACGACCGCATTTTTAACATCGTTAACAAAAAGAAAGCGCTTTTCCAACCGAACAACGAGCTTCAAAAGGCATTCAACCGTGTAATAGTCTTAGCTGATGCAGCGCATGCCTTCGGTGCCCAACGCAACGGCAAAATGTGCGGTGAAATCGCCGACTTCACCTCCTTCTCCTTCCATGCCGTGAAAAACCTGACCACCGCAGAAGGGGGCGCGCTCACTTGGAAAAGCATCCAAGGCATTGACAATGAATGGCTTTACAAACAGTTCATGCTCTATTCATTGCACGGACAGAGCAAGGACGCACTCGCCAAAACGCAAGTAGGCGCGTGGGAGTACGACATCGTCTATCCCGCCTACAAATGCAATATGACCGACATTATGGCGGCCATCGGACTCGCGCAATTGGAACGCTATCCCAAAATCTTGGCGCGTCGCCGCGAAATCATCGAGAGGTACGATGCGGCATTGAGAAATCATAACGTACAGCTACTCAACCATTTCAGCGACACTTCCGCATCCAGTGGACATCTTTACTTGGTCAGATTGCTTGGCAAGGATGAAAACTATCGGAACGCGGTGATTACGAAGATGGCGGAATGCGGGATTGCAACGAATGTACATTACAAACCGCTGCCCATGATGACTGCCTACAAGAATCTGGGGTTCGACATCGCCGATTTTCCAAACGCCTTCGCCATGTACCGCAACGAAATCACGCTGCCACTGCACACCTGTCTTACCGACGAGCAAGTGGAGTACGTCATCGACCATTTTGTGGATAGCGCTTTCGGAGGTAAGAGCTAATAGTATGAAACGCCTTTGCGACATCGTGTTAAGCACCTTAGGGCTGATTATTTTCTGTCCCCTATTCCTTGTGCTCTCCCTTTGGGTGGCATTGGATTCAACGGGCGGCGTGTTCTATCGCCAGACACGTGTGGGCAGAGGGGGACGCGACTTCAAGCTGCTCAAATTCCGAAGCATGCGCATCGGCGCTGACAAAAAAGGGCTGATAACCGTAGGAGAAAAGGATGCAAGAATCACTAAATCAGGGTATTACATCCGAAAATACAAATTCGACGAACTACCGCAACTCATCAACGTGCTGAAAGGAGACATGAGTTTTGTCGGCCCGAGACCGGAAGTGCGGAAATACGTGGAGTTATACACTGACGAACAGTTGCGCGTTTTGAATGTGAGACCGGGCATTACCGACCCCGCATCCATCCAATACAGCAACGAGAATGAACTCTTGGAAAAGGCGGAAAACCCCGAACAATACTATATCGACACCGTGATGCCCGA
>ONXT01000234.1 GCA_900321845.1 uncultured Bacteroidales bacterium
AACTGGGCTTTGGTTTATCCTGAATTAGCAGTGGGCGACGACATCCCCGAATCAGGTAAAGGCAAAGACAAAGCCAAAAAGAATCTTCCTCAAGGTACTCCTACCCAGCAATTAGACAAGATGCTGGAAGAAGCCAAAATCGGTCCCGAACTGATTGAAAGTCTGGCTACCGGCATGAGAAACCTGAGCGAAAATGCAAAGAAGCTCTCCGGCGTTTCCGATGCAGCTACTGTCACCGACAACTATGTGGGCAATTTAACCAAAGCCGCTGAATCAGTTAGAAACCTGACGCTCCAATACGATAAGGTTGCCTCTTCCTTGACTTCTGACACCAACGGCTATACCGCTCAAGTTGACAAATTGAACCAGAACCTCGCTTCCATCAATTCTTTGTATGAACTGCAACTTCAACATTCCAAGGCAATGGCTGACAATTACAAAGCCGCTCAAGAAAGCTTGGCTGCATTCGCAAAGAACGTATCTTCCTTGAACAGCGTTTATGGCAACATGTTGGCCGCAATGAACCTTGGTAAATAATCTGTACCATCATTTATAATTCACTGAGTATTAACCAAAACTAAGTACATACTATGGGTGCAAAGAATTGTCCGGAAACCCCGAGACAGCAAATGATTGGTATGATGTATTTGGTGCTGACCGCCATGTTGGCATTGAATGTGTCAAAAGACATTCTCGAAGCTTTCAATGTTGTGGATGAGTCACTTGCGCTTTCCAATATCAGCGTAAAGGAATCCATGCAACAACAATACGCTGCCTTGTATAACAGCGATGACCCCAAGGCTGCTGATGCTCAAAACAAGGCAAAACAACTCCAGAAGCTGACCGACGATATGGTTTACTATATTGAGAACCTTCGTTTCGAGTTAGTAAAATACGTAGATGGCGATAATGCTGACGGCGTTAAGGAAGCCCAAGAACTCGCTAAGAAAAATGGACAAAAGGTTCCTTTCGTTCCCGTTGAGAAAATCGACGGAAAGGATAACTTCGACAAGCCGACTCACTTCTTTTTGGCCGACTCGGAAGGAAAGAACCCCGATACTCGCGCTTATCAACTGAAAGAGAAATTGAAGAATTACCGTGCCGCAATCCTCAAACTCGTCTCAGAGCAGAATCGCTCGAAAGTGGACAAGCGCATCGCCATCAATCTTAGCGACCATAAGAACGAAAAGACCAAAGAAACCTATACCTGGCAGGTCTATAATTTTGATCACCTCATCACCGGAGGTACGGTGATCCTTCTTAGCAAAATGATTAGCGAGGTGAAGAGCGCAGAGTCTGAAGTCTATCAACAAATCGTAGCAGACATCAGCGCGAAGGACTTCAAAATCGCCGAGTTCCAAGGTCACGCTATCGCAGAATCCAAGGTCCTCTTCTCAGGTGAAAAATACAAAGCGAATGTCGTTATCGCCGCTTTCGATCCCTCTATGGAATTGGACGTTTATTACAAAGTCGGTGCTGATACTTTGACCCGTGCTGACGAAGGTTCCGCAACCCATTTAACTGGCAAGGGCTCTGGTGTTCCGTTGGAACTTGACGGCCACATGGGCGAAAACAAGGTCGCTGGTATCATCAAAATCGTCGCTCCTGACGGTGTGGGCGATGGTGATGGTTTCAAACGTTTCTATTTCAGAGACACTTACACTGTCATCTCCAAAGGTGGTGCTACCATCTCTGCTGATAAGATGAATGTTCTTTATGCGGGTATCCCGAACCCGATGACGGCTGCCGGCGGTAGCGATGCAAGCAAGTTACACGCCTCCTTCCCTGGCTGTACCGTTGCTGGTGCCGGTGCTGGCAAGTACAACGTAACTCCCCCTGTCGGCTTGATCGGCAAGACCGTTACTGCTACCGTCACCACTTCCGAAGGTTCCGCCCAGCAGACCTTCCGCGTGAAGAAAGTTCCGGATCCGACCTCTTACCTCGGTGCGAACATCTGGGGCGGCAAGAAATCCAAAAACGATTTGCTCGCCAACCCGTTCATCTCTGCCCGTATGGGTGATGACTTCGCATTCGACCTGAAATGGACCATCAACTCCTTCAGACTGACCGTTATTTCCAAGGGTATCGAAGGTGCTCCTATCTCCTGCGCAGGCGGTCATTTTAGTGGAGCTGTCACTTCCGCCATCAATTCCGCCTCCAGCGGCACGGTGCTCATCTTCTCCGATATCAAAGCAAGCTCTATCGCCGGTACTCGTACCCTGCGTGATATCACCGTAAGAATTCGATAATTCAAAATTTTATAGTTATGAAAAAAATTGTTTTGTCAGCCTTTTTTGCTTGCCTCGCCACCCTCGCCTTCGCTCAAGTTGAGGAAGATACGACGGGTAGCACCATGGCTCAGCCTGTCCGCAAACCGGTTGAGTTTGCATGGGAACAAGAAGAGGTCGGCCCATTTTCCGAACCAATCTCTTATGTTTATCAGAGAAATGCGGACGTCATGTATTATCATACCATCTGGCGTCAGATTGATTTGAGAGAGAAAATGAACCACCCGCTCTATTTCCCGCAAGAAACCCGCGGTACGTGGAGAAGTATGGCTCAAGTGATTTTCGATGCTCTGGATGTGCAAAACACCGAGCGTACCGATGCACTTCCCATCTATAGCGATGAATTCTGCACCATTCCGATGAGCCGCGAGGATGTGAAGGCCAGTTTGGTGGAAATCAAACACACCGAGCAAATCGACCCCGAAACCTATGAGGTGATCGGTGAAATCGAGTACCCCGAACCCTTCACGGCAAGTCAGGTCCTCCTTTATCGTGTGAAGGAAATCTGGTTCTTCGACAAGAAACGTTCCGTCTTGGACGTTCGTATCCTTGAATTGGAACCGATGATTGAATACGAAAAGGAAACCAACTCCGGCGAACCTCGTCCAGGTGAGGAAGAAGAGGAAGCAGTGGGTGCAATCAAGTCGAAAAAACGTGTCGGCTTTATCCTCTATGATGAGCTGAGACCCTATCTCGCAAAACAAGAGGTTTATAACCCGAAAAACAACGCCCAAAGAATCTCCTTGGATGACCTGATGACTTGGAAACGCGAATTTTCAAGCTACATCTATCAGGAACAAAACGTTTACAACAATCGTCAGATTGACGAGTATATGGCGAATGCCCGTGACCAACGTATTGAATCCGAAAGAATTACTGAAAAAATCCGTAAATTCGAACACGACCTTTGGGAATTTTAATTTAGCAAACAATTTTTTTCATAACGGAGGGGATTTCAGTTGAAACCCCCTCTTTTTTTGTCTTTTTTTGCGTAATTTTGCAGCCGATTATGAAACATATTAGAAACTTCTGCATTATTGCACATATTGACCACGGAAAAAGCACGTTGGCAGACCGACTTCTGCAATTCACCGGCACCGTCAACGAGCGCGATTTCCAAGACCAGGTGCTGGATGATATGGCTCTCGAGCGTGAGCGTGGCATTACCATCAAGAGCCACGCCATCCAGATGAACTACAACTACAAGGGGGAGGATTATGTCCTCAATCTGATTGACACCCCTGGCCACGTGGACTTCTCTTACGAAGTGTCTCGTTCCATAGCCGCCTGCGAGGGCGCGCTCCTGCTGGTGGATGCCACCCAAGGTGTGCAGGCGCAGACCATCTCCAACCTTTACCTCGCCATTGATCACAATCTGGAAATCATCCCGGTTTTGAACAAGATGGATATGCCTGCGGCAATGCCCGCCGAAGTGAAGGACCAGATCGTGGATTTGCTCGGCTGCGATGAAGAGGACATCATCGAGGCGAGTGGTAAGACGGGTTTGGGGGTTGAAGAGCTGCTTGCCGCCATCATTGAGCGCATCCCGGCTCCGACAGGCGACCCAAACGCGCCCCTCCAAGCTCTGATTTTCGACTCTGTCTTCAATTCTTATCGCGGAATCATCTCCTATTTCCGCATCTTCAACGGCACGCTGAAAACCAACGACTTCGTAAAGTTCATGTCCACTGGCAAAGAGTACAACGCCGATGAAATCGGGGTGCTTCGCCTCAAGCAAGATCCCCGCTCGGTGATGAGTGCGGGCGATGTGGGCTACATCATCTCTGGAATCAAGACCTCCAAGGAGGTGAGGGTAGGGGATACCGTCACCCACGTGGAACGTCCGTGTGACAAGGCCGTTGAAGGTTTTCAGGAGGTGAAACCGATGCTTTTTGCGGGTGTTTATCCTACCGATGCCGACCAGTATGAAGAGCTTCGCGCTTCGTTGGAAAAGCTCCAGCTGAATGACGCCTCGCTGACCTTCGTGCCTGAATCGTCGGCTGCCCTTGGCTTCGGCTTCCGCTGCGGCTTTTTAGGACTGCTTCACATGGAAATCGTCCAGGAACGCCTTGACCGCGAGTTCAATATGGATGTCATCGCCACTGTTCCCAATGTCTCCTATAATCTCTATACCACGAAACGCGAGATGATTGAGGTGCACAATCCTTCTGGAATGCCCTCTCCCAATGTGATTGACCACGTGGAAGAACCCTATATCTTCGCCCAGATCATCAGCAAAGCCGATTATATCGGCCCGATCATCAAGCTTTGCCTTGACAAGCGCGGGACGCTCCTCAACCAGGTTTATATTGCCGCCAACCGCGTTGAGCTGACCTTTGATCTGCCTTTGGGCGAAATCGTTTTCGACTTCTATGACAAGTTGAAGAGCATCTCAAAGGGCTATGCCTCCTTCGATTACCACATTTCCAATTACAAACCGGCCAACCTCGTGAAGTTGGACATCCTCCTGAATGGTGATTCCGTGGATGCACTTTCGTCATTGACTCATGCGGATAACGCATATCCTTTTGGACGGAAAATATGCGAAAAGTTGAAGGACCTCATTCCGAGACAGCAATTCGATATTGCCATCCAAGCGGCCATCGGTACGAAAATCATCGCTCGCGAAACAATCAAGGCATTGCGCAAGGATGTGACCGCGAAGTGCTATGGCGGTGATGTCACCCGTAAGCGCAAGCTGCTTGAAAAACAGAAGCAGGGCAAGAAGCGTATGCGCCAGATCGGTAATGTGGAGGTTCCGCAGTCGGCTTTCCTCGCCGTACTCAAGCTGGATTAGTCCCCCATTTTGTTAATGAAAAGAAGATAATTCAATATAAAAAATGTTGCTATGATAAAATCGATGACAGGCTT
>ONXT01000233.1 GCA_900321845.1 uncultured Bacteroidales bacterium
CGTGAAATCGTCTTCGGTTCGCTGTTCGAGTATCAGTATTATCGCAATCGCATCAGCAACCGGTTCGCTGCCGGCGGTGGACTCTACTACCGCTGGGCTGATGCGCTCATCGTCTGCGCCACCGTGCAATGGGAAAACATCCGTCTTGGCTTGAGTTACGACCTGAACTTTTCCTCCCTTACCCGTGCCAGCAAGGCGCGCGGCGGATTTGAAGTCTCTTTGTACTACATATTTAAAAAACCGAGTGTCAGAAAGGCAGGACATGAACCCTGTCCCTTTGAAATCATGTAAACCTTTTTTGAATGAAATACGTTGTTGTTCTCTTGTGGGGTATCTTTCTGTGGGCAGGATTCTGTCGCGCACAGGTCGTGATGGATGCCAGCGAGCGAAAACAGCAGGTCGATTTCATCAAGCACGACACCTTGCCTGTGGAAATCAAGGAGTTGCCCTCTGTAATCAACTCCTCTTACTCCGAGTACAACGGTATGCTTTTCCCAGACTCCACTTTCTACTTCTCCTCCTTGCGCCCCGAAAGCGAGGACGATTTCGCCAACATCTTTTCTCAATTCTGGAGCACGCGTATCTACAAAAGCAAACTGACTATCGGTGGCTATTCCAAGCCGGAGCCGCTGGGCACTGCGATTAACGACGACAAATACTACAACTGCAATTTCACATTCGACAGCAGCCGCACGCGGTTGTTGTTCTCGCGCTGTTTGAGGGATTCCGGGAAGGAACTTCAATGCAGCCTCTGGAGTTCGGAGCGCAAGGGCGGGCATTGGCAGAAGGCGCAGCCGCTCAATCGCCGCATCAACCTGCCTGGTACCACCACCACACAGCCCTGCTGGGTGGACTACGGCGACTACAGTGTGATGTACTTCGTATCCAATCGTCCCAAGGGATTTGGTGATATGGATATCTGGTACACGATTTTCCGAAACGGCCACTTCGACGATCCCATCAATGCGGGTAGCGCGATCAATACGTTGGATAATGAAGTGACGCCTTTTTACGATAAAAACACGGGCCGGCTCTATTTCAGTTCCGATGGGACGCATCTGACCATAGGCGGTTACGACATATTCGTCGCCAACGGTTCTCTGAGCCAATGGAGCGAACCCGAAAACGTGGGAGTGCCTATCAATTCCGAGGCAAATGATATTTATTTTATTGTAAATCAGCATAATAAAGACGGGTTTTTCGCCTCCAACCGTCCGAAAAATCCCGATGCCGATGCCGACACCTGCTGTACCGACCTCTATGCATTCCATTATCTATATGAAGAGGATACGGTGCCCGAGGAGGATACGATTGTGGCGGACACCATCTCCGTAACAGAGAAGGCGGTTTTGCTCCTGCCGATTACGCTCTATTTCCATAATGACGAGCCCGACCCGAAAACCACTGCCACCACCACGAAGCAGAATTATCGCAATACATTGGCCAACTATCTGGCATTGAACGATTTATATCAGAATGAGTATGCGAAGGGGTTGAAGGGTGCAGCCGCCGACGAAGCGCGTAGGAAAATCGCACGCTTTTTCGCAGATTCCGTGGAAAATGGATTCCGCAAATTGGAGGAGTTCACCGCCTTGCTGCTTCGCGACTTGAAGGCGGGCAAAAATGTGGAAATCACCATTTGCGGTTTCGCAAGTCCTTTGCACAGAGCCGATTACAACCTCGCGCTCTCTTCTCGTCGTATCGCCTCGTTCGTCAATTATCTTCAAGATTACGACAACGGGATTTTTCTGCCCTATTTGAGCGGCTCTGCCAAAAACCGGCTGACCGTCATCTGTGAGCCGGAAGGCTCCTCTTTGGCCAAACGCGAGGTGAGCGACAACCCGAACGATCAGCGCAATTCGGTCTATAGCATTGCCGCCTCCAAGGAGAGGAAGATCCAGATTACGAAGTATGTCGCCGAGTGAGACTCAATCAATCACATTCATTGGTTGATTTTTTCCTCATTCCATACTTAGTTCCCGATTCCTAACGCGCCGGTAATCAGTACGATGATGAGTGCGAGCGGGGCGATGTAGCGGATGATGAAATAATAGACTTTGAAGTACTTGGCTTTGAGGAAGCCGCTGTTGGAAAGCTCGTTCCAGACCTCCTC
>ONXT01000232.1 GCA_900321845.1 uncultured Bacteroidales bacterium
AGACCACATGCAGAATGAGACTTTGATATTTGGCATCATTCTGATGTCCATGCCTGAACCAATCAGAGGCGTTTACATGAATCTCGACATCCCCAACCCAAGTAAAACCATCCAGTTTGATGATGGCCTGCTTAAAGTCCGGTCCTGCATCTCGATGCGGGAAACCCGGGTCAACGATTATGAGCTTCCGCTCATCTGTCGTTTGCAAATGGTATTTGGAAATAATCCGGTTTTTCCAAAAATAGTGAAGCAGCATTTCATCCATATCACTACGAGTTTGATTAGTACTTTTTAGTGCTACAAATATACGAATGGGAACTGGTTTCAACAAGGTCTCGATTTGAGAAAATCCTATTTCAGGATTCCCAATGCAAAAAAAGCTGATACAAACAGCTCATTAACAACGAATAAAAAAAACGAAAAAATTTTTACTCCTGCCCAAAACGGAAAGGAAAAGTGCAAGTTTCGAATCAAAAAATGCAGCAGAAAACGAATCGCTTCACGAAAGTAAAGCAATTTTAGAAGAAAACAGATCGATTAATGGTTATCCGGATAACGAAGGATTTCATCGGAGAAGAACTCGATAGAAACCCCTGCCTGACGGAACATCTCCTCTGATTCAGCCCCCGCATGATATTTCTTTTCACATACCACACGCGTGATTCCACAGTTGATGATGAGCATGGCGCAAACCCTGCAAGGTGTCATCCTGCAATATAAGGTACTGTTATTCAATGAGATGCCCAACTTGGCAGCTTGGCAAATCGCGTTCTGCTCAGCATGTACCGTACGAACGCAATGCTCGGTAGCCGTCCCGTCTTCGTGAACCGTCTTCTTCAGCTGATGCCCGACTTCATCGCAATGGGCCAACCCCTTCGGAGAACCCACATAGCCAGTTACCAGAATCTGACGGTCGCGAACCACGACACAACCACTGCGCCCACGATCACAGGTGGCACGGCTGCTGACCGCATTTGCTATCTCCATAAAATACTCATCCCATGAGGGACGCTCATACTTTTCTGTCATGATTTTATACATTGTAATATATACTCATCAATAAAGCCGGATTCCGTCAGAACCCAATCTTTTTTCACTCCACAAATTTCAAAACCCGCACGCTGGAATAAACGCAGACTGACGGGATTATTCTTCATGACATTGCAAAAAATCTGATGTACCATTACAACATCAAAAAGATAGTTTTTCAACAACAAGATGCTTTCCAAACCATAGCCCTTGCCTCTGAAAGCAGGATCAATGAGGATTCCGACGCCGGCACGCCGATTTCCCGGCTCAAAATCAAAGACATCCACCGCCCCCACAGTCTTTTTCGTCGTCTTCTCCCCTACCATCAGCCTTAGCTGCCGATTGACATAAATGTCTTGCGATGAGGACTCGATAAATTTCTGAAGGATGTGTTTGGAAAACGGTGCGGTAGTATTGCTGACCGTCCAATTGTCGGTGGCGTTTTCCCACTCATAAAGAATCTGCAAGTCGGCAGGCTCCATCGCACGCAAGAAGACATTTTCCCCAACCATCAGTCAATCAGTCTTTTAACAATCCGCAGATGGTGTGTATAGGCGCCTTTCTCTTGATTGAAAATGCCCGTGGAGTCCAAGGTGTCAATTCTGACTTTTCCGCTGGCATGGATGATTTTCTGCTGTCCACACACAATTCCCACATGACAAATATGCCCTTCGTTGTTATGGAAAAAGGCGAGGTCCCCTATTTCCGCTTCCTGGACGAAATCCACGGTTTTACCCAATTCCGCCTGTTGCGAAGCGTCGCGGGGCAAGGCGATTCCGATGCTTTTATAAACAATTTGGGAGAAACCGGAGCAGTCTATTCCGGCCGGTGTTCTTCCTCCCCAAAGATAGGGAGCCTGCAAGTAGGACGCCGCGAAGTGCATCATTTGCACCTGCTTGTCGGAAAGGCCGTTGACAGCGGCAAGCGGCGTTTCGGAAGGCAGTTGAACCATAAAAATGGAGTCTCCCAAGATAAGAATGCCGTCTTTGGGGTATGGGAACGACGACCCGATGAAAATGGGGAACGTGATATTGCTTTCAAAAGCTTTTATGAAAAAAACAAAATCACGAACCACGTACTTGGGGGCAGACAAATAGCTTTCTACATCCTTATAATGGAGCGGATTGAAGAGCTTGGCATCGATCCACCCCTCATAAGAACAATCAAACGTATTGATTTTCAACCAATTGTCAGCTTCTTCCATCACGGAATAAGCATCACCGAAAAGAAGCTGGGAAACCATCTCGGATTTTTCGGATGGTTCCGCACGCATAGGAATTACGGAGAGATTGGCGACTCCGCATTTAAGATTCGCATTCACGGTCTCAGAATCTGGAATCATCAAACATTAGAACGGGAGACCGTCATCGGAGGTCTGCTCCAATCCAGGGGCAGCCGGCGGAATCGGAGGCAGTTGCGAAGGGGCTTGGGAGTAACCCTGAGGAGCGGGGTTCTGATATTGCGGAGCGGGTTGTTGCGGATAGCCTTGCGGAGCCGCTTGCGGGTATTGAGGCGGATAACCACCTGCTTGAGGCGGATATTGCTGACCGTAAGGCTGTTGCGGCATCTGCGCGTAACCGGGCTGCGGCATACCTGGTTGAGCCATCTGCTGTTGACTCGGGTGTTCCAGTTTCCATGCGCGCAAATCGGTGTACCACTTGCCGTTGAACTCGCGCGATTCGATATTGACGTAGGC
>ONXT01000230.1 GCA_900321845.1 uncultured Bacteroidales bacterium
GAAGATTTTCAAGGAAGACACTTTCATTGACTGGAACGACACCGCAGTCAACATCTTCAACAAAATCCGCGGACTGAATCCCGCACCTTGCGCCTGCACCCGCCTCCAGAAGAAAAACGGCGCCACGGAAATACTTAAAATCTATGAGGCAGAAATAGTTGACAAAGCCAATGAAGACGCCAAACCCGGCGAATTTTGCGTGGAACTTCCTAATTTACTGACAATTTCTGCCAAAGACAGAGCTATTTCCATTAAAAATCTGCAATTACAAGGGAAAACACGCCTTTGCATCAGCGATTTTCTGCGCGGTTTTCATTTTGAAAATTACACAAATATATTATTTTAATATAATTATTCGTCCATTTTTGTTGTATTTATCAACAATTGCGGGCTTTTTATATTTTTTTCCTCGATTCACGCCAAAAAGAGGTTGCGATTAGAAAAATTATTTTAAATTTGCGCAGTTTTTAAAATATTAATCCTTAATTCTTAACAAAATGAATAAAGCTGAATTAATTAATGCTGTAGCTGAAAAAGCAGGCCTTGCCAAGGTTGACGCTAAGAAAGCATTGGATGCTACTATCGAAGCTATCCAAGAATCCATGAAGAAAGACGAAAAAGTTTCCCTCGTAGGTTTCGGTTCTTTCTCCGTTGTAACCCGCAAAGAAAGAATGGGTCGCAACCCCCGCGCTAAAAAAGGCGAAAAAGCTCAACTCATCAAGATCCCCGCTAAGAAAGTCGTTAAGTTCAAAGCTGGCGCTGGCCTCAGCCTCTAACACTTCATCAGCGATCACGCAAAAAAAAGCCCATTTTTCGGTGGGCTTTTTTTTTGCCTCCGCCCAAACAGCACTCAAACTTCAATCTCCAAACATTGGCAAGAGATTTTTAATTGAATCGAAAGCTAAATCACTTGGACTGAAGTTCTTGGCACAGTTTCATCAATCACTCATCATCAATCACAGAGCATCATGTGGAGAGAAAACCAGGAGGAACTCAAACAGGAATTTTTCGACCGCTTCACACGCGGACAAAAAGCCGAACTCATTCCCTATCTGCGCACCTTCGTCACGCCTGAACGCGACGCGCGCATACAGTCGGTGCTGGCGAACCGCACCCGCCATTTCACCATCGTGCTGGAAGACCTTTTCCAAACGCAGAACATCAGCGCGGTGATGCGCACCAGCGAATGCTACGGCATCCAGGATGTCCATATCGTGGAGAAGGAGTATGAATTCACGATTCACCAGGCGATTTCCATGGGTGCGAACAAATGGCTCACGCTGCACAACTACCCCAACGAGCCGGGCAATGTGAAAAGGTGCGCCGACCATCTCCACGCGGCCGGCTACAAGCTCGTGGCCACGCTGCCCGCCGAAAACAGCCTCTTCCTCCACGACCTGCCTGTGGAAGACAAAACCGCCTTCTGGTTCGGCACCGAACTCACAGGGCTCTCCGACGAAGCCATCGCCTGCTGCGACTGCGCCGTGAAAATCCCGATGTACGGCTTCACCGAAAGTTTCAACATCTCCAACTCCGTCGCCATACTCGTATCCAATATGGTGGAACGACTTCACCAATCCAATGTGAATTGGCAGCTGTCGGACGACGAAATCACCGAGCAGACCTTCGAATGGCTCTGCAAATCCATCCGCGAACCTGCTTTCATCATCCAAGATTATTGGAAAAGGAAGTAGCCGCGACCTGTGACGAGAAATGTAAAATACGCCCGCTGTTCACAGACATCTGTTCACATTTGATTACAAAAACCAAATAACATCTTTGAAATCAAGCACTTAACAAAATATAAAATAAAAATTTGAGCGACTGTCGTTTGTATAAAAAAAAGTTGTACTTTTGCAGCCCAAAATTGCAAGTAAAAAAGTAAATATATAAAGAGATGAAAAACCAGTTAGTTCAGTACGTAGAAGACACTTTCGTTGAGAAGAAAGAGTATCCGAAATTCAAGGCCGGTGACACCATTACCGTAGCTTATAAAATCATTGAAGGTAGCAAGGAACGTATCCAGCACTTCCAGGGCGTGGTTCTGCAAATTGCAGGTCAGGGCGCTACGAAGGACTTCACTATCCGCAAGATTTCCGGCGGCATCGGCGTGGAAAGAATCTTCCCGTTCAACTCCCCCCGTATCACCGAAATCACCGTCAACAAACGCGGCTTGGTTCGTCGTTCCAGAATTTTCTACCTGCGCGGACTTACCGGCAAGAAAGCCCGTATCAAAGAAAAAAGAGGTTAATATTTTTATCGTTCCTTATACAGAAAACGCTTGCAAAAGCGTTTTTTTATTGCTTTTTTTATGGCACTTATCCAATCTTTCGAGAAATCCGGCAACTTTCTGTTCAAACACCGCGGCATCATCCCCGTGTTCGTATTCCTTGTCTGCGCCCCGATCCTCTGCTTCACCACCTCCCTCTCCTTCTATGAAGAAATGTCAACGGGCGGGCGGGTTGCCCTCGCCATCGCAGCCATGCTGATCTCACTGGCGGGAATCGCCGTACGCGCCTACACCATAGGCACCACACCACATGGCACCTCAGGACGCAACACCGACAAGCAGGTTGCCAAGCAGCTGAACACCAAGGGTATCTACTCCATCGTGCGCCACCCGCTCTACCTTGGAAACTACTTGATGTGGCTGGGACTGCTCGTCTTCATCATGGACTTGCCATTCCTCATCGCCGTCTCCTTGGTATATTGGCTTTATTATGAGAGGATTATGTTCGCCGAAGAGAGTTTCCTCACCCGCGAGTTCGGACAGCAATACATCGACTGGTCGATGAGAGTGCCGCCCTTTCTACCCAAATTCAATCAGTTTGAAAAAGGCGACGTACCCTTCCACTTCAAGTCCGTTTTGCGGAGGGAGTACTCCGGCATCTTCGCCATCACGCTCTGTTTCACCCTCGTTGACTACCTGCGCACATGGCTCCTGTGTGAGTTCACAACTGACATGCAGTGGATTCGCCCTTCCGGCATCGTCTGCCTTGTGATGCTGGTGGCGATGCTCGTGTTGCGCACGCTCAAGCACCACAGCCGCCTGCTCGCCGCCGAGGAGAACCGCGACTAAACCATTGATTTGTCACGGGAAACCGTAAATTCAAAGCGAACTCATCACTCCCTTATAGCAGTAGATGGCTTGGGCGAGGGTGGGGTTCTCGATGATGGCTGAATGGAGCTCGGCACGGGTGAGCAACGGGAAGATGAGAGAGAGTATGAAGTCGCCCAAAGCGGCGCTGGCCGCCCAGTTACCTTCCGGCACGTGCAAGATGTCGTCCAAAAGCTCCCCGTTTTCTACATTCTTAACCAATTTTAACGAAAGTGCCGTGATGTTTTTGATTTGCAAAAGGGCTATCATTTCGGGAGAGAGTTGCGCGGCGGAAACCGGCGAAACGATAACCTGCCCGTCCTGCAGAAGGGCGGTCTCCTCCAATGAGAACGGTGCCAACTTCACCAGCACCGTGGACTTGCGATAAACGAACCGCACCTCGTCCTCGATGACGGCGCCTGCATCGGCATAGTCGAGGTCGATCAGGCCGAGGGGTTTGCCCAACCCTCGGCATACTCGCACCGCTATATGGTTCTCTGTCAGCGTCTCAACTGTATAGGGCAGAATGGTCACACGCTTGTCGGGGGTGAGCGTGTTGCCGTTCAAAAAGCCGACGGAAAACTCAAACGGCACCGTCGGTTCGTCCACCGCCTGCCGCTGCGTTTCCAGTTCATATCCGCTGTCCAGATAGTTGGCCATCTTATTTGGAAATTTCAATCAACCGGCGATTATTCTCGCCCAAAGAGATACGCACCTTCACAAATTCGGGACGCACCAATGCCTCCACATTCTCCGTCCACTCCATGAAACAGTAATAGCCACTGTCCAAATACTCCTCCACCCCTATTTCGTATGCATCACGCAAATTATCGATGCGATAGAAATCAAAGTGGTAGATGGATTCATTGCGATTCGTAAGATACTCATTCACAATGGCAAACGTGGGACTTGAGGTGGTGTCCACGGCACCAAGTCGCTTACAAATCCTCTTGATGAAAGTCGTTTTGCCGACCCCCATCTCACCGTAGAAACAAAAAACACGGTCGGAGGGGAAAGCGGCGAGCAACTGTTCAGCGGCCCCAGAGAGTTCATTTTCAGAAAAAACCGTAATCTGCATCGTTTCGATTTTGGCGGCAAATATACTAATATTTATTGTATTTTTGCAACCGAAAAAAACGAACCATCATGAATTCACGTCAGGAGATTGTGGCCAATTGGCTGCCAAGATACACGGGAATGCCGATTGATAAATTCGGCAAATACATCATTCTCACGAATTTCAAGGACTACATCCAGCACTTTGCCGAGTTGATGGACGCAGAGATTTACGGTTTGGACCGTCCGATGCAATGCGCGACCAAAGACGACATTTCAATCATCAACTTCCAGATGGGCAGTCCGATGGCGGCCACCATCATGGACTTACTGTCGGCGACGATGCCGAAGGCGGTGCTTTTTCTGGGCAAGACCGGCAGTCTGAAGAGCTACATCGGCTTGGGCGAGCTGATTCTGCCGATTGCGGCCATACGCGGCGAGGGAACCTCCAATGACTATTTCCCGCCGGAAGTGCCCGCCCTGCCGGCATTCAACCTCGAGAAGGCCATCTCCACCACCATCCGCGACTACGGCCGCGAGTACTGGACTGGCACGGTTTATACCACCAACCGCCGCGTGTGGGAGCACGACGAGGAATTCAAAAACTACCTGAAGAGAATCAGGACAACCGCCGTGGATATGGAAACGGCGACGCTCTTCACCGTCGGCTTCTACAACCGGATTCCGACAGGTGCGCTTTTGCTGGTTTCCGACCAACCGATGCAGCCCGACGGCATTAAAACTGAAAAATCCGACAAGCAGGTAACAGCAAACTTCGCTTTGCAGCACCTCCAAATCGGCATCGACTCCCTTCGGCAGCTCATTGAAAAAAAATTGACAGTCAAACACTTACGTTTCGATTATTACGAATAATCATTATTTTTTGCGACAAAAAGAACTTTTTTGATTTTGCATATTGCCAAATTCAAAATTATTCGTAATTTTGCGCTCTAATTTGAAACGAAAAAAAAGACAGTATGGCATTAGAAATTACCGACAAGAATTTCGAAGAAGTCATTAAAACCGACAAGCTGGTCATCATTGACTTCTGGGCTACATGGTGCGGTCCCTGCCGCGCAATGGGTCCCGTTATCGACGAACTGGCGAAGGAGTATGAAGGACAGGTTGTCATCGGGAAATGCAATACGGACGAGAACAACGACACCGCCATGAACTTTGGCGTTCGCAACATCCCGATGTTCGCATTCCTGAAAAACGGAGAAGTGGTTGAGACTTTGGTCGGTTCACAGCCAAAAGCGAACTTTGTAAAGCTGATTGAATCCTATAAATAAAGACCAATTGCCCGAGTGGCGGAACTGGTAGACGCGTACGTTTCAGGTGCGTATATCGCAAGATGTGCAGGTTCGATTCCTGTCTCGGGCACACGACACAAAGGCCTTGGATTCCTTCCAAGGTCTTTTTTTGAAAAGAGCGCATATAATAACCATTAAAAATCAATATTATGAAAAAGAAACTATTCCTTGTTGCAATTCTTGCAATCCTGACCGGATTCTGCAGCTATGCCCAAGCCCCATACACGCATAGCTTCGGCTTCACCGCCGGCAATATGCAGGCATTCTCCTACAAAACCGTCGTTACCGACCACTTCGCCATCCAGCTCGACCTCGGTACAAAAATCACCATCGGTGTGGGCAAGAAAGGCTACACCCACGACCCGTGGACTTTGGAACTCAACCCTAACTTCCTCTACCAAGGCAACATCGGCAAAGGCCTCTACGGTTTCGTCGGTGGCGGCGTGAGCCTCGGCTACAATTTCGGCTTCCTCTACTACAACAGAAACTTGGACCGCTACTACAACTACATGTACCCCGACTATGCCCACTCCTCCGATCATGCCGGCTTCGGCAAATTCGGCGTCAACGCCATGATGGGGTTCGAATATA
>ONXT01000229.1 GCA_900321845.1 uncultured Bacteroidales bacterium
ACGCGCACTGAAAAAACGCAGAAAACGCAAACTCAGAGAGGATAAATCCTCTTTCAAAAGCGAAATGGAAAAACAAATTCCATGGCTGAGCCGTCTGCTTACCATCATCGTCGTAATGGTGCTCGTAATCCCCCTCTACTTCATTTTTTACAAAATAGTCAAAGGTATAGCCATTGATGGCATTTCTCTGCTTCCGGATACCCATGCGATGCATCACGTCATTGCGGCTTTTTCCTTGGTGAGCATGGTGGGCGTGGGTGTCGGGCTCTATTTTCTCTTCAGAAGATTCCGTTCCACGATGATTTCGATTATCGCGTTGGTAGTCGCCACCCTGACCGTCACCACCTTGATGGGCAAGTACAGCTTTTCGGATATGGTCGATAATTATCAAAAATTCATTGATGATTTGAAAAACCCCGACACTTCGGTGACGGATGTCATCACCATCCATAAGTTCCCGAAGGAGAATGAGTTCCGCAATGCCTGCAAGGTCACACCCAAAATCAAACAGTTCGCCAACCAGGCGGCCCGTTCCAATTTCAAAAAGAAACAGGAGGGTGACTATCGTGTTTATATTCAATGCTTTTCCGTATTCAAAGAGATTAATGGGAAGTGGAATTATGTGAACGACCCCAACAAGTGGGACTACATCGCTCCGGCTGAGGAGTCGCTGGAATCGTTTGCCGGCGACTGCGACGACTACGCCGTGCTGATGGCCACCTGCCTCAACTCCGTCGGTGGGGTTGTGCGCCTCGTCCGCACCCCCAACCATGTATATCCCGAACTGAAAATCAACGACCAGAAGACCTTTGAATATCTGTCGAGCATGATCCGCCACGAACTTTTCACGCCTACCACGCAAAAAAAGGTGACTTACAAAAAAGGCAAGAAAATCACTACGAAAATCTCTTCCGGCAAAATCGACAAAGTCAATTATCATACCGATAACAATGGAAATATCTGGTTGAACATGGACTACACCGCCAAATACCCAGGCGGCAAGTTCATGAGCAGCGACATTATCGCCGTGATGGTACTCAAATAGAGACAAAGTTTTTTTTCGTACTTTTGCACACTTTTTTAAACAAAAATAATAACAATGTTTGATAGTTTAAGCGATAGATTAGAACGGGCATTCAAGGTGCTCAAAGGCCAAGGGTACATTACAGATATCAATGTGGCGGAAACCGTGAAGGAAGTCCGCAAAGCCCTCCTCGATGCCGACGTCAGTTATAAAATTGCCAAGGAGTTTACCGACAAGGTGAAGGCCAAGGCGATGGGAATGAATGTCATCAATGCCGTTTCACCCAGTCAGTTGATGGTGAAAATCACCTACGACGAATTGATCACATTGATGGGCAGTAGTGCCGAGGATATCAACTTGAAGGGAAACCCCGCTGTCATCCTCATGGCGGGTCTGCAAGGTTCCGGTAAGACTACCCATGCCGCGAAGTTGGCTAACATGTTGAAAAACAAGCGGAAAAAGAAACCGCTGCTCGTTGCCTGCGACGTGTATCGTCCAGCCGCTATCGACCAGTTGAAGGTTTTGGGTGAACAGATTCAGGTGCCGGTCTATACGGAGCCCGATTCCAAGAAACCTGTTGACATCGCTCGGAACTCCATCAAGCATGCCAAGGAGATGGGCTACGATGTCGTACTCGTGGATACCGCTGGTCGTCTCGCTGTTGACCAGGAGATGATGGATGAAATCGGCAACATCAAGGAGGCCGTCAATCCCAGCGAAATCCTCTTTGTGGTGGATGCCATGACCGGCCAGGATGCCGTGAACACCGCCAAGGCCTTTAACGACAAATTGAACTTCGACGGCGTCATCCTCACCAAGATGGACGGCGATACCCGCGGTGGTGCCGCCCTGACCATCAAAGCCGTTGTGAATAAGCCGATTAAGTTTATCGGTACGGGTGAAAAAATGGAAGCCATTGATGTTTTCCATCCCGATCGCATGGCGGAACGTATCCTCGGCATGGGCGACATCCGCTCCTTCGTGGAAACGGCGCAAGCGCAATTTGACGAAGAAGAGGCAGCCAAACTGCAGAAGAAATTAGCAAAAAACCAGTTCGATTTCAACGACTTCTTGAATCAAATCCAGCAGATCAAGAAGATGGGCAACGTGAAGGAACTGATGGGCATGATTCCCGGCATGGGCAAGGCCGTCCGCGATTTGGACATCGACGACAACGCCTTCAAGAGCGTGGAAGCCATCATTTTGTCGATGACCCCCGCCGAGCGTGCCAACCCCGATTTGCTCAACGGCAGTCGCAAAAAACGCATCGCCAACGGCAGCGGAACGGATATCCAAGAGGTGAATCGCCTCGTCAAGCAGTTCTACGATACCCGTAAGATGATGAAGATGGTGAACAGCGGGAAGGCGAAGAACCTGATGCAGGCGCTGAGCACCCGTGGCCGTCGCTAACCGTGAGCGGAATGGAGTGATATGCGCTCCAGCTCACCAAGTATCCTTTTACGGTGTATATTGATAAAATTATCCGATGGTTTTAGTATAACACTACCAAAATCATCGGATAATTTTATGGGTTCAGGTAGATTCCGAACCTCATTTACAGTTTGTAAATCACATACAGCAACAGTGCCAGAATCACGACCGACCAGAGGATGGTGCGAGTGGAGGATTTCCTCTTGCTTTCGTTGCGGGCGGTGCGCTTGCTCTCCCAGGAACGGTGGAGACGGCGGGCGAAAAGTTCGGTTTCGTCAGGAACGTGTCCGGTTTCCGCATCCTTTTCTTTGTCGGGATCGTAATAA
>ONXT01000228.1 GCA_900321845.1 uncultured Bacteroidales bacterium
TCCGAAAAAAAATCCCGATTCAAACGAATCAGGATCCTGTGCCCTCGGCGGGATTCAAACCCACGATCTTCAGAACCGGAATCTGACATTCTATTCAGCTGAACTACGAGGGCTAATGCTTGTCAATTCGGCGGCAAAAGTACAACATTTTTTTGAAAAACCACTCAGTCTTTGTGAATCTCACGCCCGCAATGGCTGCAATCCGTGACAAGTTACCGACGGAGCGTCCCCTTCCCATCCATGGGAACAGATTATTTTGTGTCGGGATCCACAATTTTGTCGTAATTTTGCAGCGTTTTTGCAAACAAAGAATTTAAACTCAATAATGATGATGAAAAGAATTTTAATGAGTATGATTTGCGTGGTTTTGGTAACGCAATCATGGGCACAAGGAACGAAACCTGTGCAGGCGAACAAATCCGGAATCAACTACGAGAACATGGACCAATCGGTCCAGCCAGGCGACGATTTTTTCAAATTTGCCACGGGCAATTGGATCAAGCACAACCCTCAGCCGCCCATCTATCCTATGTGGGGCTCTTTTACCAAATTGGATGACGACAACACCAAGGCGGTGGCAGGCATCATCCAAGACATCGCTGCCAAGCGCAACCAACCTGGCAGCATTGAACAGAAAATCGGCGACCTCTACCTCCTCGCTATGGACAGCGTGCGCCGCAACAGGGAGGGCGCGGCCCCTGTATTGGAAGAAATCAAGAAAATCAATGCCATCGCCACCCGCGAAGAACTACTCAAGTACATGACTCGCGAACACGACAACCTCCTCTGGTCGCTCTACATCGGCGTGGACGAGAAGAACGCCAGCCAGCACATCGTTTCCATCGGCCAAGGCGGACTCTCCATGGGCAACCGCGACTACTACGTTTCCGACGACCCCAGTGTCGTTGCAATTCGCAAGGCAGCCATCAAGCATTATGAAAATCTTTTCAAACTTTGCGGCTATAAGAAGAAAGAGGCCACAAAATTCGTCAAGACCATCTGGGAGATGGAGACCCGAATTGCCAAGGCAAGCTATTCCGTTGAGCAAATGCGCGATCCCGAAGCCAACTACCACAAGATGACGGTGGATGAGCTGTCGAAACTCTGCCATGGTTTCGATTGGAACACCTACCTCCGCAACTACGGTTACAACAAGACCTCCGAAGTCGTGCTCGGACAGCCTGAGCCGGTGGCACTCGCTTGTGAGATGATAATGAACGAACCTCTTGAAAACCTGAAACTTATCTACATTTTTAGAACTATCAGCGGCGCTTCTTCCTACCTCTCCGACGACTTCATCGCCGAGAACTTCGCCTTCCGCCAGGTCATCAGCGGCGCCAAGCAGATGACTCCGAGATGGCAACGTTCCGTCGATCTCGTCAGCAGCGTCCTCAGCGATGCGGTCGGACAGATGTATGTCAAGAAATACTTCCCGCCAGCGGCCAAAACCCGTATGCTCGAACTCGTCAAGAACCTTCAAGTCTGCTTGGGCGAACGCATCAAACAGCAATCCTGGATGAGCGACGAGACCAAGAAGGTGGCTTTAGACAAACTCGACGCCTACTACGTTAAAATCGGCTATCCCGACAAGTGGGACGACCTTTCCAAATTGGCTGTTGATCCTCAGAAATCATTGTATGCCAACATGATAGAAATCGGTCGTTTCTATTTCGACCTCGATATGCAGAAGAATTATAACAAGCCCGTTGACAAGAATGAGTGGCAGATGCCCGCTCAGATGGTGAATGCCTACTACAATCCCACCACCAACGAGATTTGTTTCCCCGCCGGCATCCTTCAACCGCCATTCTTCGATATGAATGCCGACGATGCCACCAACTACGGGGCCATCGGCGTGGTGATTGGCCACGAGATGACGCACGGTTTTGACGACCAAGGAAGCCAATACGACAAGAACGGCAATCTCCAGGCGTGGTGGAAGGAGTCGGATGTCAACGCCTTCAAGCTTGCCACAGAGCAGATGGCCGTCTATTTCGACTCTCTTTGGGTGATTCCGGGCGAGTTGCGCAGCAACGGACATCAATGCTTGGGCGAAAACATCGCCGACCATGGCGGCATCAATGTCGCCTACGATGCCTTGCAGATGGCACAAAAGCGGCACGGCCGTCTGCCCGATGAGAACGGATTCACACCGGAGCAGCGCTTCTTCCTCTCGTTTGCCAACGTGTGGGCGGGTGTCTCCTCCGAGGAAATCCTCCGCTACCTCACCATCAACGATGTACACTCCGCCAACCACCTCCGCGTGAACGGCGGCGTGGCACAGTGCGACTATTGGTACAAGGCTTTCAATATCAAGCCCGATGCCAAACTCTATGTTGACCCCAAGAACCGCGTGAAAATCTGGTAAAAAAGTGCGTTTTCTCATTGTGTAGATGCAATACTTCGCGTCTCCACTACAGGAAATAAGCAAGTGTAATCCGTCCGAATTTTCCGGGCGGATTTTTTTATAAAAATTAAAAAAAATCGGGTAACTTTGCAGCCTTGAATTTTTACTGAAAAAAAATGCAAATTCACACAACAAAATAACCACCATCGTTTTGGAAATCATCATCATTCTTCTGCTAATCCTACTCAACGCTTTCTTTTCGTTGAGCGAAATCGCGTTGGTCTCCTCCAAGAAGGTTCGCCTGGAGCATTTCCGCGAAAAACACCGTCGCGGAGTGAATTGCGCCTTCAAACTGCTGGACGACTCCGAAAACTTCCTTTCCTCCATTCAAGTCGGTATCACCCTCATCGGCATTATCAACGGTTTTTACGGTGGCAAAAGTCTGGCCGTCTATATCGCACCGTTGTTCACCCTGATGGGACTTTCCGAAGCCGCCGCGCTCATCTGGGGAGGGATCGTCGGCATCATCCTCATCACCTTCTTCTCCATCGTCTGGGGTGAACTCGTGCCCAAAACCATCGCCCTCTCCAACCCCGAGAAAGCCGCCGTCAAAGTGGCTCCAATCATCCGGTTCGTCAGCAAACTCTTCTTCCCCGTCGTCAAGCTGCTTTCTTTCTCTACCAAACTGACTAACAAGATTTTAGGTGTGAAAGAACCAGAAGAGAGAATCACCGAGGAGGAGCTCCGTTCGCTCATCAAAACCGCCTCCCAAGAGGGCGTCATCGAGGAGGAACAGAACATCATCCATGAGAAACTATTCTACTTCGCCGACAAAAAAGCCAAGCACATCATGACGCACCGCACGGACATTGAGTGGGTGGACATCAACCTCAGCGAAGAGGACTTCATCAAGGAAATCCTGACTTTCAAAAACAGCAAGGTGCTCGTTTGCGACGACGAATTGGAGAACTATATCGGCGTTTTGAATGTCAAGGAATTGCTAATCAAGAAGTTATCCAAAGAAAAATTTGAAATCCGCGACTTGCTGGACGAGCCGATCGTATGCTCCGACACCACCGATGCACAGGACATCCTCAACGAATTCCGCAAACGCCAGTTCTATGTCGGCGTAGTGGTGGATGAATTCGGCACCATCGAGGGCATCGTCACCCTGCACGATTTATTGGAAAACATCGTGGGCGAGATGCCTGAGGAAGAGGAGGTTGTGGAACCCAACGTGGTGGAGCGCGACGACCACTCCTACCTCGTCAACGGCGATGCACCCATCGAAACCCTCGCCGACATCATCGATGGTCTTGAGCTCGACTTCGATGAAATCGACTACTCCACCGTTGCCGGCTTCGTGCTTGAGCAATTGGAACACCTGCCCACCATCGGCGCCAGCTTCGAGTATATGGGCTACAAAATCGAAGTGGTCGATATTGACCATAACCGTATCGATAAAGTGCTGATTTCCAAACTCACCGACTGATGGAAACCCGTTTTTTCCAACATCTACAAACATTGGTGCCCCACCCCGAGAAAGCCCGCTTCCTGCTTACCGTCAGCGGCGGCAAGGACTCCACCGTGTTGGCCCATCTTTTCCAACATTTCAATCTCGACTTCGCCATCGCCCACTGCAATTTCCATCTGCGCGACGCGGATTCCGATGCCGACATGGATTTTGTAAAAAATCTAGCTGAAAAGTTCCACAAAGGTCTGTTCATCCGCGAATTCGACACTTTTTCAGCGCAAAAAAATTCCGGAAAATCCATCGAAATGACCGCCCGCGACCTGCGCTACGAGTGGTTCAACAAAATTTCCGCCACTTTCAACTATGTCGTCACCGCCCATCACGCCGACGACAACGCCGAAACCATCCTGCTGAACCTCGCCCGCGGCACCGGCTTGAAAGGGATGACCGGCATCCCCGCCCTCAACGGCAAATTCCTTCGCCCGCTCCTCCCCTTCTCCTCCGACGAAATCCTGCATTACGCCCAAGAAAACCACATCGATTTCCGCACCGACCAAACCAATTTTTCAGACAAATACCAGCGCAACAAAATCCGCCTCGCCATCCTTCCCCAATTAAAGGAAATCAATCCCGCACTGATTGCCACTTTAACAAAAAACATCGCACATTTTCAACAGCAATTTGCATTTTATCAAAGAGAAATCGACCAAAAAATGCAGAATATCTGTGTTAAAAATGCCGACTCTTTGTTAATCTCCATCGAAAAACTTCAAAACGAACCCGACAAATCACTCCTTCTATACGAAATACTCAAACCTTGCGGCTTCTCCTCCAGTACCACGGAGGAAATCCTCACCGCAATCGACGGCACCGACAGCGGACAACTTTTCGCTTCCCCGACACATCAATTGCTAAAAGATCGCAATCTTCTGATTATTAAAAAGATAGAAAACACTACTTCTCCTGAAATCTTGATTCATGATGAAGATGATTTGAGAAAAGCCGGATTTGAAGTCAGTCGAATCTCTATTACTGAAATCACTGATTACAAACAAGATACGAACTCCATCCTCGTCGATGCCGACAAACTACATTTCCCGCTCACAATTCGGAATTGGAGAGAGGGCGACAAATTCCGTCCCTTCGGGATGCGAGGACAGAAAAAGCTGAGCGACTTCTTCGTCAATCAGAAAATCGACCGTTTTCAAAAGTCTCAAATCAAAATTTTAAGTTCTGGAAATCAGATTGTTTGGATAATCGGACTGCGGGCGGACGACCGCTTCAAAGTGGATGAACGAACGAAGGAATGTTGGATTATCCGACAGTCACAATAAATACCATATTATAAACTCTATTTGTAAACCTCTGATTTTTAATCAAAAAAAGCAAAACCCGATGGAAGAATACAACGAAAACGAATTTGAATACATTGATTATTCCGAAAATGCTGAACGTCAGCGCACGCCCAAGCGTACCGTTTTTCTGCTGGTTTTATGCATTTTAACCATGATTAACTCTGGTTTCAGCTTTCTTTCCTACCTTCTGATGCCATTGATGAAGCCCATGATGGAAGCGTCGGTTGACGTTTACGCGCAGTTTATGGATGAGAAATCGTTGGAGATGATGGAGCAACAGGCGCACTTTATGAGCAGTGTCGCCGATTGGAAATTCATTCTGCTGGCAGCGGCTTACGCCCTGGCCATCGCGGGAGCGATCCTGATGCTGAAAGTCCGCAACCTCGGACTCCATTTCTACATCATCTCGCAACTCTGCATCATTGGCTTCACCAGTTTTTTGATTGGCGGCCCGATGCGGATGACGGTTTTCGGCATCCTCTTCACCCTGCTTTGGATCGGGCTGTACGTATGGCAGATGCGCTTAAGCGCACAAGGAGACCCCACGGGACTGTGACCTGACGAGCGAGCCCGTCATTCATACTCACAACTCTTTTTCTGCTTTGTCGATTTCATCCTGCAATCTCTTGGGGAGATTTTCAACGCAGTGATGGCACTTCATTTCCAGCGTGTACATACGGCCGATGCAGTAGTTTGAGTGTTTGCAGCCGCTACGCTCCTCGCCGGCCTTCAGTTTGTTCACGAAATCGGTGTCGTGGACGAGGGCGCGGGCAATCTGCAGCCCGTCGAAGCCTGCATCCAAAACCTCTTCCATCTTCGTTTTGGAAATCAGTCCACCCACATAAATCAACGGCAGTTTCAGCTCCTTGCGGAACTTTTTGGCATCCTCCAAGAAGTAGGCCTCCTTGAAAGGAACGGTAGGAATCATCAGGCGGCCAGCGAACTTGAGACCGAGTTTGAGCCACCAGAACTTCTTCATATCCATATAATAAGCGAGGGTTTTCAGGGGCATCGCACCGCGCATCACGGCCATCGGCGCTTTGCTGACGAAGCCGGCAGTGAGCACTAAAGCGTGAACGCCCAATCGTTCCAACTCCTTCGCTACTTCCAAACACTCAGGGATTTGCAGACCACGCTTGAAGCCATCGTACATATTGGTTTTCACCACCACGGCCATATCGTCGCCGGCAGCCGCCATCACTTCCTTGATAACCATGCGCATAAAGGTCATGCGGTTGTCGAGCGAGCCGCCGAAGCGGTCTTTGCGGTGGTTGGTATAGGGCGACAAGAACTGGCTGATGAGATAGCCGTGGCCGGCATGGATTTCCACGCAGTCGAAGCCTGCTTTTCGGGCGAGGTTGACTGCAGTGCCGAAATCTTTCACCAAGTCGAGGATTTCCTGTTCCTTCATACCTCGCACAAAGGTGGGCGAATAGAGGTTGAAGCCGGTGGAGGCGCCGATTGGCGTTTGGCCGCAGGTGCTGCGGTGTGTCATATTGCCGCAGTGACCAAGCTGGATGGAGGCCTTCGCGCCCTCAGCATGGATGGCATCGGTGAGTTTTTTCAGGTCGGGGATGATTTCTTCGCGCATCCAGAGCTGCCCGTTGAAGGAGACACCGCTGCGATTGACGGCTGCATAGGCGATGGTGGTCATGCCGATGCCGCCCTTGGCAACGGCGGTATGGTAGTTGAATAAATCCTGCGAAGGTTTGTTGTCGTAGCACATGTTTTCAAAGGCTGCGGAACGGATGGTACGGTTGCGAAGGGTGAGCGGACCGAATGTAACGGGAGTGAAAATCTTGGATTCTGACATTTTGTTGAATTGTGACTAATGAACTATGAGCTGGGTGGGCGATTTGCCCATGAGCAAACGGGCGGCAAAATTAATTAATTTTTCAATATGATTCAATTTGTATTCCCATTCAAAAAATAATCTGAATCTGCGGGACAATGGATTGATCATATTTGATATTCGAATGGGGCCGAACGAATCCGGGAAGAACGGTCATTGTTGTTTTTGCGCAAGAGTCCTCCCAAAATTTCATTTTTATATCAAGAAAAACAAGAACTGGGGGACAAAACACCCCCTCAAAACGAGGAAAACGAAGGTCCAATTTTATCTCAAAAGGGCGAACTTTTCTCCATTTAACTCGTTATTGCAAGCGATTGCAAAGGGAAAACATTTTCCTATTGAAAAGTAAAAAAATAAAAAGAAAAGTGAACAGCAATTCAAAAAATAGTTCTAACTTTGCAGCCACAAAAAAAAGCATAAAACATATAAAAACATATTTTTAACCTTAAAATAAAACATTATGAAAGTTAAAGAAGTAATGGCCAACCTTGAGGCCAAACATCCCGGCGAAAGCGAGTATTTGGAAGCCGTAGAAGAAGTGTTGAACTCAATTGAAAAAGTTTACAATCAACACCCGGAATTCGAAAAAGCTAAAATCGTTGAACGTCTGGTAGAACCCGATCGTATTTTCACTTTCCGTGTTACTTGGATTGACGATAAAGGTCAAGTACAAAACAACATCGGCTACCGCGTACAATACAATGCCGCTCTCGGCGCATACAAAGGCGGTCTCCGCTTCCACCCGAAAGTAAACGTTTCCATGCTGAAGTTCTTAGGTTTCGAACAAATCTTCAAGAACTCTCTGACCAACCTGCCTCTTGGCGGTGGCAAGGGCGGTGCTGATTTCGATCCGACTGGCAAGTCAGATGCTGAAATCATGCGTTTCTGCCAAGCTTTCATGTATGAAATGTGGCGCAACATCGGTCCGGATCAGGACAGCCCTGCTGGCGACGTTGGCGTTGGCGGTCGTGAAATCGGCTACATGTACGGTGCATACAAGAAATTGGCTCGCGAACACAGCACGGGCGCTTTGACCGGCAAATCCTACGGTTGGGGTGGTTCTCTGATTCGTCCGGAAGCTACTGGTTTCGGTGCAATGTACTATGTTGAACGCATGGTAAAAGAACAAAAAGACACCATGAAGGGCAAGAAGATCGCTCTCTCTGGATTCGGCAATGTTGCTTGGGGCGCTGCTATCAAGGCTGTTGAACTCGGTGCCAAGGTTGTTGCCATCTCCGGTCCCGATGGCGTTTGCGAAATCAAGAACGGCATCACCAAGGAAATGATCGACTACATGCTTGACATGCGTGCTTCCAACCACAACAAAGTTCAAGAAATGGCCGACAAATTCCCGACCAAAGCCACCTTCACCGCTGGTAAGAAATCTTGGAGCGTTAAATGCGACATCGCTTGCCCGAGCGCATTCCAAAACGAAATGGACGAAAAAGACGCCAAAGAATTGATCAAGAACGGCGTTAAATATGTTGCTGAAATCTCCAACATGGGTTGCCAACCTGGTGCTATCGCAGCTATCCAAAAAGCGAAAATCCCGTTCGCTCCTGGTAAAGCCGTTAACGCCGGTGGCGTTGCCACTTCCGGTCTGGAAATCTGCCAAAACGCTGGCCACATCAACTGGACTGCCGAAGAAGTTGATGCCAAATTACACAAGATCATGGACGACATCTATGACATGTGCGTTGAATACGGCAAACAAAAAGACGGTTCCATCAACTATGTTAATGGCGCCAACATCGCCGGTTTCATGCGCGTTGCCAAAGCCATGTTAGCCCAAGGCATCATCTAATAGTCTGTTAAGATGCTAATCTGTAAAGACAGGGACGAGCAATCGCCCCTGTTTTTTTTAGGTTGCCAAGAGCCAATGTCGAACTCTTTTCTTACTTTTGCGACAAAATCCGCGTTATGATAAAAGATACGCTTAACCGCTACATTTGGTTGGTGGACACGCTGGCAAGAGCCGGTGAAAAAGGGCTGACATTGCAGGAAATCAGCGAAAAATGGGAGGACAACTACGAATTTTCCAACGGAGAGGGGTACCCACGCCGCACTTTTAACAACCACCGCGCCGACCTTGAAAGCGTTTTCGGCATCATCATCGACTGCAACAAGAGCACCAACTGCTATTACATCAGCAACCGCGATGAGCTGAACAATGCCAAAGGGTTCAAGAAATGGCTGCTCGATGGCATCTCGCTGCGCAACGTGCTGAACGAAACCGAATCCGCCAAAATGCACGGGCGCGTGCTGCTCGAAGAAGTCCCCAGCAACAGTCAATTCCTGCCTACCATCATCGGCGCCATGCGCGAAAACAACACCATCGACATCCTTTACCACAAATTCGGCGAGAACCTTCCTTGCCTGTACAAGAGCATCCAGCCCTACGCCATCAAGATATTCAAGCGCCGGTGGTACCTGCTCGCCCGCAACCAAAACGAAGAGTTCCGCATCTTCGCCCTCGACCGCATCCATAACGTGGAAGTCACCGACTACTCCTTCGAATTGCCCGACGACTTCGACGCCGAGACCTTCTTCTCCTCCTTTTTCGGCGTCTTCATTCCGCAAGATGTTGAACCACAGCGCGTCAAAATCAAAGTCACCAGCACCCAAGCCAACTACCTGCGCAGCCTCCCCATCCATCACTCCCAAAAAGAAATCGAACAGACCGACAGATACTCCATCTTCTCCTTCTTCGTCGTCATCACACTGGATTTCATCCAGGAACTGCTGACACTCAGCACCCATCTTGAAATCATAGAACCCCAAAGCCTGCGCCGGCAAATCAAGGAAATCGGGAAAGACCTCGCAAAAAACAATCATTGACGTTGACAGGCAACATTTTGAACAATTGCACGTAATTCAACCAA
>ONXT01000227.1 GCA_900321845.1 uncultured Bacteroidales bacterium
ATTGGAACAGGAAAGGATTTGGAGGATTATACTATTGACAATCAGCAGATTAGATATCATCTGATTGACATTGCCGAGCCAGGGACAGAGTTTAATGTTGCACAATATCAACAGGCGGCCTATCACGCGTTGGATGACATCCGTGCGCGGGGGAGGGAGGTGGTGCTTTGTGGCGGAAGCGGGATGTATGTCGAATCGCTTCTTGGTGGCTATCGATTGTCGCCAATTACCAGAGACCCAGAACTTTATGCTGAATTAGAGGCTAAAACAGATGAGGAACTGACAGAGATTCTCCAGTCGTTTCACCCATTGCACAACCATACCGACACTTGTGAACGCAAGCGTTTGCTCAAGGCGGTCGAGATTGAGTATTATTATCAGAAACATCCAGAGTGGCAGGAACTTACGCGAAAAATCCCAGCTATTATCATCGGTTTGACCGGCGAGCGGGAGTACATACGCCAACGAATTACCGCGCGTTTGAAGCAGCGTTTGGAGAACGGTATGATTGATGAGGTGCAGCAGTTAATCGATCAAGGTGTCAACATAGACCAGCTTTTGCGCTATGGTCTTGAGTATAAGTATATTACATTGTATCTCCAGCATAAAATCACTTATGAAGAAATGTTCGCCAAACTGAATACGGCCATTCACCAGTTTTCAAAACGTCAAATGACGTGGTTCCGAAAAATGGAGCGCAGTGGTTTCAAAATCAATTGGATACGTGTTGAGGACTTGAAGTATTAGGCGAAAATCTTCAGGATTTCATCGGCGTATGTCTTTGAAATCGGAATGTCGCCAATTCCATCTTGGTCAAGGTCGATGAAGAATCCGTCACGTTCCTTGCGAACGATTTTTATCTTCTTTACATTAATCAGATAGGAGCGGTGGCACCGCATAAAACCCTGAGAATGAAGAGCTTCCTCCAGACTTTTCAACGTGGTTCTTACCATGCTGTGCGTCATCTTCCCGTTCTTTTCGTAAAAAATATTCACGTAATTGTCGGCGGATTCGATATAAAACACGTAATCTTTTCTGATAGAGAGCTTTAGCGTTCCTTTTTCATCAAAAATATTGATAATCCCGTTATCACTGGTTTTGGATGGGGACGCTGCTGTATTGGCAGTGGGCGCAGTTTTTTTCTCCGATTCTTCAGCCAATTCATCGTATGTTGCCATCGGTTCGGCGGAAGTTTCCTCCAGCAGTTCCTCGATTTTCTTATCCCTGTCTTTTAATGCAAAGAATAGATAGGATAAGGTATAAGGGATGAATAGCATCATCGGTACGAAAATCAGTGCGTGCTGAAATATGGTGATGAATTCACGCTGGTTATCGTGCAGCGCTGTGTAATCTATTGTGGTATAGACCGTTCCTATAATGAGAATCTCGCCGATTAGCCAAAAACAGTACTGAAGCATGCTCATCAGTTTTTTCCGGTTTACTAACCACATGAAAAACCGACTGATACTGAGGATGGCAATTCCACCCAAAATAATGAGTCCCTCAATAAAGAAGATGGCGGCGGAACTGTATCTTTCCCCTTGAAACCATTGAGTCGCCTGGAATGGCGAATAAACGATGACAAACAGAAATGCAAATAGGGTGACGAATGCCAGTATTTTGACGTTCGTCATAAATTCAACAAGATATCTGGGTATTTTCTTGCTCATTTCGCCCCTGATTTTTGGGGTGCAAAAGTACTAATTTTATTTTAAATGGGGCACAGTCGGTGAATTTCGCCCCACAATTTGAATTTTCGTCCCTAATTTCAGGATTTGGCCCCTCTAAAGTCCTTCTTAGCCCTTAAAAACGGGGCTTCTTTTTAAAAACGTTTCTTTTGCACGTTCAAACTAAATCAAAACCAAAACCTAAATGATATGGAAGACATTTCAAGATTATTTGACATTTTGACGCAGTATGAAGAAAAATGGCCCGACCAGAAAATCGCGTTGGCAGGTAAAAAAAATGGAGTTTGGTGTGCCTATTCTCCAGGTGAATATTTAAGAATTACCAATAACATCAGTTATGCGTTCATGCATTTGGGCATCCAGCATGGCGACCGCGTGGGCATCATCTCCACCAACCGCCCCGAATGGAACATGATTGACATGGCTATTATGCAAATCGGCGCAATCAGCGTACCGGTTTATCCGACCATCAGTGAAAACGACTATCGTCACATTGTCAGACACTCCGGCATGAAACTCGTTATCGTTGAAGGAGCTGAGGTGATGAACAAAATCGATGCCATCATGCCCGACTGCCCTGAGTTGCAGGCCGTTTATACTTTCATTGATCGTCAGCGCTTCCCTTATTTGCAGCAACTGATTGACATGGGCGAGCAGTATCAGAATCCCGATGAACTCCAGCGCCGCCGCGACGCAGTTCGTCCGGAAGACTGTTCCACCATCATGTACACCTCAGGCACCACAGGAAGTCCGAAAGGCGTAATGCTCTCACATTATAATATTGTAAGCCAGCTTCGCAATCTCCGTCAAACACCGGCTCCATGGTCCAAACGCGCTTTCAGTTTCCTGCCTTTGTGCCACGCCTACGAAAGAATGCTGGTGTTCCTTTATCAACATTTGGGAATGTCGGTCTATTATGCCCAAAGCCTCGGCACAATCGCTGAAAATCTCAAAGAGGTAAAACCGACGATGATGTCCGCCGTTCCGCGTGTGCTTGAGAAATTCTTCGATAAGATCTGGAATAGCAGCAAGAATATGAAACCGCTTCCGAAGAAGATCTTCCGTTGGGCAGTGAAGGTGGCCGAGCAATACAAGATTCAGGATTGCGAACGTACTCTTTGGTATAATATCAAGCGTAAAATTGCCGATATTCTGGTTTACCGCAAAATCCGTGCAGCTATCGGTGGCGATTTCGACATTGTGGTTTCCGGTGCTGCCAGCATCCAGCCACGTCTGGCCTCCTTCTTCTCTGCTATTGGCATGCCGGTCTTCGAGGGCTATGGTGCCACGGAAACCTCTCCTGTAATCGCCGTTAGCTGCCGCGAGAAGTATGGACGCGAGGTCGGAACCGTTGGTTTCCCTCTGCCGGGCGTCACCATCAAACTCTCAGAAAATGGCGAAATCCTCTGCAAAGGCCACAACGTGATGATGGGCTACTACAAGGATGAGGCGTTGACAAAGGAGGTGATTGACGATGAGGGCTGGTTCCACACCGGCGATATGGGTAAATGGACCGAACACGGCCAACTGATGATTACCGGCCGTATCAAGAGTTTGTTCAAGACCTCCTTTGGCAAGTACATCAATCCTCAGGCCATCGAGGAGAAGTTCTGCGAATCGCCGTTCATTGAAAACATGGTGGTTGTGGGCGAAAACGAGAAATTCGCCGCTGCGCTTGTCTCTCCGGATTTTGAATTTTTGAAATCTTGGTGCAAAAGCCACGACATCCCTTACACTTCTCCTGAAGAAGCTGTCAAGAATCCTGATATCATCAAGCGTTTCGGTCGCGAAATTGCAAAATACAACACTTATTTCGGTGATACTGAAAAGGTTAAGAAAATCGAACTGATTGCTGATGAATGGTCGCAGAAATCCGGCATCCTTACTCCCACACTGAAGGTGAAACGTCACGTTATCCAACAACGTTATCACGACGTGATTCAAGAAATCTATAAATAGGAAAGAATGCTACTCACTCTTCACTCATAACCTTCATCTCGCAATTCTTGCAGTCGAATTCCAGTCGAAAAGTGAATTTCCCTGTTTTCAGATAAAGCGGTTCGTGTAAAGCGATACCGCTTTTTTTCGTCTCTTTGCTGCACGCGCCCAACGCATATTTGATGCAATGTTTGCAGGTCATGAGGGCTGCATCCGTCGTTTTTTTCTTCTCGAATGCGGGTTCGATTTCAGTGATTCCATGCTGGCGGTAGAATTCTGCCGCCTTCTCATTCATTACGTTTCCCGCATAGGTCAGACTGCCCTTTTCTGAGGATGGAAATGGGACGTCATTATGCAGCACGAGCGTCCCTTTCGGTCTTGGGTGGTTTTGCAGTCGTTTTTCTATCAATGAATTGCAAAGGATTCTCCGCCATTCGTTAATAGTGGAGACTGGGAAGAAAAAGTATCCATTGGTCTTTATGTCAATCTTCTTCGTAGCAAATGGAGTGTTTCCCATTTTGGCTAAATTCTTCAGCAACAACTCATTGGCGATTTCTCCCTTTTGTGAAATCTCTTTTTGGACTTTGAAATCGCGGGAAACGCGGATCCCGTCTTCGTCGGTAAGTGTCAGCGAAAATCCCTCTTCCGTCTCTTCGAACAAAATGTCAACTGAAATTTTGCGAATGGCTGCGTCTCCGGCAAGCTGCTTGTCGAAAAGGATGTCGCAGTTGCGGTAAATCATCGTGCCGGCGGCAAGTTCACGGATGGTCTCCAAAGTAGTGATCTGCTGATTCTCGACCTTGTTGATGCGGAATCCGCGTAATTCGCCCTCTTTGTCCACAAAACCGAGCCCGTCGCCGTTGTGAAGTTCCTCTTTTGTGTCTATTCTCAACGTGTTTCCGTTGGCACTCAGTAGTTTGCCTAATGGCTCGCCGATAGATTTGGGTGTGTCGGGGTTCACGAGAATCTGTTCCCGTTGATGCAGAAAGTATTCGGTTTGACCTCGGTTGAAAGTTTTTCGCGGGTCGGGGGTGAAAAGCAGCCTCACTTTTCCCGACGAGGCAGCCTGTTTATCCTCCAGTATTGCATCCAGTTTCTGCCTGTAGAATGCGGTGATGTTTTTCACGTAGTCCATCCCTTTCAGCCGTCCCTCGATTTTGAAAGAGCAGATGCCAGCGTCCATCAGCTCTTTCAGCGATGCGGAACGGTCCATGTCTTTCAAGGAAAGGAGGTGGCTTTTTTTGCGAAGTGTTTGTCCGTCAGCGTCTTGCAGTGAGTAGGGGAGGCGGCAGAACTGTGCGCACTCGCCACGGTTGGCACTGCGTCCCGTACAGGCTTGGCTCATATAGCATTGCCCGCTGTAGCTTACGCATAGTGCGCCGTGTACAAAACTCTCGAGTTCGATGGTCGTGTTTTTGCGAATCTCCCTTATCTGTTCCAAGGATAGTTCTCTTGCTAAAATAACCCTTTGTAAACCAATCGATTCCCAAAACTTCACCTTTCCTGGAGTCCGGTTGTCGCATTGTGTGCTGGCATGGAGGGTGATAGGGGGAAGGTCCAGCTGCAGGATGCCGGCATCTTGGAAGATGAGTGCATCGGTACCGGCGGAATAGAGTTGGAAAATGATTTTGCGTGCGCTCTCCAGCTCGTCGTCGGTGAGGATGGTGTTGAGCGCCACATGGACTTTGGCATGGTACAGATGGGCGTACTGGCAGAGCTTTTCGATTTCTGAGATGGAATTGCCGGCCGAGGCGCGTGCGCCAAAACGCGGCGCTCCGATATAGACGGCGTCCGCACCGCAGTTGATGGCTGCCATGCCGTATTCGGCATTCTTCGCTGGCGAAAGCAGCTCAATCTTCGTCGCCATCACTTCTCTTCTTTAGGAATTTCGGTGTTGAACAGCATCTTCACTTGAATCGCCTGGTCGCCCTCGCAGATGACCGGCTCTTCAGTCGCGGGCGACAGAACCACTTCGATGCTGCTTTCGTCTATGGGACGGTATTTGATGATGTTGGGGTAGGCGACTGCGTAGCTTGGGTTGATCAGGCAGAAATCCACGAAATCCAAGAATTCAATGGCTGTCTCGAACGAGTCGGTTGTAGTGAACGATTTTCCGTTTTTGGCGAAAATGCGGGTCTGTTTGCCCTCTTTGTGGAAATAGGCGATGTTATCCTGGTTCACTTTCTGTCCTACGCTGCCTGTATAAATATATAGGTAGGTGCGCTGAAGTCTGGAATTGTTGTACTCCTGTGTCTTGCGGATGCGCCCGTTGGCGTCGTAGGTGTCCCAGTTTTTCACCTTGTAGTTTTGGTGGTAATAGCCGCGCATGTGGATCTTCTCCCCCGGATAATACTCCTCGACGAGCCCGTTCATTTTGCCGTTCACGTAGTCGATTCGGCTGCTGATTTTCCCGTCGGCGAAGAAAGTGCGGCAAGTCCCGCTCAGTTTGTCGTTTTCATAGTTCTTTTCCTCCAGCAAGGTGCCGGTTTCGGAGGAGTAGAGGCTCCAAGTACCCTGTTTCACGCCTTTGCTGTAATTCTCCGTGCAGATGAGCGTACCCTTGGGATTATAGTAGTTCCAAGTGCTGTCCTTGTCTTGGTCGAAGAATTTCCCCTCTGCCGATTTTTTGCCGTTCACATCGAAGAGGGTGGTCCTGACGATGTGGGTGCCTTCGATGAAATGGGTGATGCTTTTGACCTTCCCGTTCGTGTGGTAGTAGGTGAATTCGCCGACGGGCACGTCGTTCCTGAAATTCCCTTCATAAACCAACTGCCCTTTGTCGTTGTATTTTTTCCAATGGCCGATTTTTTTGCCAGCGCTGTTCACTTGGTTGTCTTGGGCCGTCAGAGCGGCGGTGAATGTAAGTGGTATAGCGAACAGAAAGAATCGTGATTTCATCATTGTGGGTTTTTGCTAATAATTCTCTATAAAACGAGAGAGATACTCTTTTTATTTTAGTTGATTATGGATTCAACCTGCAAAGTTATATGAAATTGAATTTCAGTAAAAGAAAACGGTGCTCCATAGCATGGCTACAGAACACCGCACAGATACTAAATGTTTGACATTCACTAAATGAATAAACGCCTTTCTCATTCACACGTTTGTGTGGATGGGAAATCAATACTTGTAGAAACCTTCGCCGGTTTTTCTGCCGAGCAGACCAGCGCGCACCATCTTCCGCAACAGCGGGTGAGGACGGTACTTCGGATCGCCAAATTCTTTGTAAAGGACTTCCATGATGGCGAGGTTCACATCGTTGCCGATGAGGTCGGCCAATGCGAGCGGGCCCATCGGGTGGTTGGCGCCCAGCATCATGCACTTGTCGATGTCCTCAGCGGAGGCGATACCGTCGGCGAGGATGCCGACAGCCTCGTTGATCATCGGGATGAGGATGCGGTTGACGACGAAGCCGGGGGCCTCGTTCACCAGCACGGGAGTCTTGCCGATGGAGGTGGCGAGCTCCACAATCTGGTTGCACACCGCTTCGGAAGTCACCTGACCCTTAATCACTTCCACCAGTGCCATACGGTCGGCAGGGTTGAAGAAGTGCATGCCGATGAACTGCGTCGGACGGGTGGTGGCAGCAGCGATTTCGGTGATGGAGAGGGAGGAGGAGTTGGTGGCGAAGATGGTTTCGGGCTTGCAGATCTTGTCGAGTTCTGCGAAGACCTCTTTCTTCAGCTGCATATCCTCTACGGCGGCCTCAATCACGAGGTCGGCATCGGCGAAAGTGGCGTAGTCGATGGTGGTGGTGATGTTGGCCATAATGGCGTCAACACCCTCCTGCGACATCTTGCCTTTTTCCACTAATTTGCCATAACCTTTTGCAAATGAAGCCAATGCCTTGTCCAAGCTGGCTTGGGTTCTACTTTTCATAACCACGGGCATCTTGGCGGCGAATGCCTTCACGATACCTTTGGCCATGGTTCCGGTTCCAATAACACAAATTTTCATAATTCGTTATTTTTAATGGGTTGATTTTTAAATTATTCGTTTTTGAAGACTGGCTTTGCTTTGGTAAGGAAGGCCGTCATTCCCTCCTTCTGGTCCTGGGTGGCGAAGCATTGGCCGAACATCTTGTTTTCGTATGCGATGGCGTCATCGGCGTCGAGGTCGTACTCGGCGTTGATGCACTGCTTGGCATAGCGGACGGCGATCGGAGCCATCGCGCAGATCTTGGCGGCCATCGCCTTGGCCTGCTCCATCAGTTCCGCCTGCGGATAGACCGCGTTCACCAGACCGATACGCAGTGCCTCGTCGGCACGGATGGCCTTGCCGGTGTAAATCATCTCCTTGGCGTAGCCCATCCCCACCAGTTTGGCGAGACGGTAGGTGCCTGAAAAGCCGGGGATGATGCCGAGGCCGACTTCGGGCTGTCCAAACTTGGCGTTGTCGGAGCAGATGCGGATGTCGCAGGCCATCGCCAGCTCACAGCCGCCGCCGAGGGCGAACCCGTTGACTGCAGCAATCACCGGAATGTCAAGGGTTTCAATCTTGCGGAACACTGCTGCGCCGAGGCGGCCAAATGTCTCGCCTTCCGCAGCATTCAGGTTCTGCATCTCCGAGATGTCGGCGCCCGCCACGAACGACTTCTCGCCGTCACCCGTGATAATCAGCACCCGCACCTCCTTGCTGAGGTTGGTGATGAAATCATCCAGTTCCTTCAGCAGCGCGGAGTTCAGCGCATTCAGCGACTTCGGTGCCGAAATCGTCAGCACGCAAATGCCCGATTCGGTATTGATTTTCAGATAGGTATAATCCATTGTTTTGTATTTAAATCATTGTAATTGTAGAGACGTGGCATGCCGCGTCTCTACGTGATTATCCCTTCAATTTCCCGTTTTCAATTTTCAATTCTCAACTTACAGTTGCATCGGTTTCAGGTCGTCGGCGATGATCAGATCGGCCTCGGTGGCGGCCTTCACCTGATCGACCGTGAATTCGGGATGGATCTCCTTGAGCACGATGCCCTTGGGAGTCACTTCCATCACGCCCATTTCGGTGATGATGAGGTTCACCTGACCTTTAGCGGTGAGGGGCAGGTTGCATTTTTTGAGGATTTTCGGGTTGCCCTTCTGGGTGTGTTCCATGGCGAGGATTACGCGCTTGGCACCCACGATGAGGTCCATGGCGCCGCCCATGCCGGGGGTGAGTTTGCCTGGAATCATCCAGTTGGCGAGGTCGCCGTTTTCATCTACTTGCATAGCGCCGAGGATGGTGGCGTCAACGTGGCCGCCGCGGATGATGCCGAAAGAGGTGGCTGAATCGAAGGAGGCGGCACCTGACACTGCGGTGATGTAGCCGCCGCCGGCGTTGACCATATTCGGGTCTTCCTTGCCTTCTTCGGGAGTCGGACCCATCCCTAACATCCCGTTCTCGCTTTGCAGCGTTACGGTTACTCCTTCAGGTAAATAGTTGGGAATCATAGTCGGAATGCCGATACCCAAGTTCACAATGTCGCCATCGTGCAATTCGCGTGCAGCTCTTTTGGCGATAGTTTGACGAATTTCAGTTTTGTCCATAACTTGATA
>ONXT01000264.1 GCA_900321845.1 uncultured Bacteroidales bacterium
CCTCGATGTCAGCATCGCACGGGCCGGAATGATAGCCCTTTTCAATCTGTGCAGGGGTAAGGATGAGGTCAATAGGGAATGAGGAACCACTTGAAACCATATAGGCAAGACCAAGACTCACAAGATAATCGTACTCTGTGATAACCTTTTCTTCGTGGTTATCATCCCCGAAAATGGTGTCAATTTGGGCATCTTCCCTTGAGCCGTAGACAACCCAATCCCCATCTTTGTCTGTCCATTCAAACGCACGGCCGGTCTTTTCGTTGATGATAACAAAATTGACTTTGGAATCCTCAATGTATTCGTTTATACTCTTACCGAGGCTATTTGCCTTGTCCTTGAGCAGTGTGTAAATTTTCTGTGAAAGTCCTAACATGATTCTGTCCTTTTTGATTACATCACAAAGATAGTATTTAATTTCGTGATAATGTTGGATTAGGCGCAATCTCGGCAGCCCACTTTGCGCCTAAAAGAAAACCCCGGTGTGCTCCGGGGTATCCTCTATCGCATAAATTGGATGATGGTTTCAAGGTCGGTGTCATCAGCCACCTTCATCAAATAATCGTAGGAGTATTTGTCCCAATCGAAATCGCTGAGGTAGACTTCTTCCGTGCCGTTGAAAATTTCCTTGTCCACCATTTCTTCCCAGTCCCGATAATAGAGGGCTTTCATAACCCAGCCGAGTTTATCCCAAGGGGCGGTGGCGAAAATCTTGTTTATTTTCTCGACAAGTTCGGGGTTGTGCCCGTTAGTGGTGTCCATTGCGTTGGAAATCCTTGTACAAGCAACCTGCCCAGAAGAAAGATTGTCAAAAATTTCGGCCTCGAAAAAAGTATCCCTTGAAGCATCCACCATGTATCTTGCTTTCTCAATAGCATCACTCCTATTTTTTGCACTGACAATCTTGTTTACCTGCGTGTTGTAAAAAAGTGTTACGCTGTAGAGTTGTTCCATTTCTATTCCTCCTCTTCGTCATTGTTTTCGTCTTCATCCTCATCTTCGTCCTGATGGCCGTATTCATATTCTTCCCAGTTGTCGTAGCCGAGGTGCTGAGCAATGAAATTCCTTTCAAACCAAAGGAAATCATTGATTGCAGTTTTAGTCGGTGGTTCATCACTATCGCAAAAGCATTCGTCAATGAACGATTCTACGGAATCCACATCACCTTTTTCGATAAGAGTGTCGAGGGTGTCTCTTCCACCGCTCCAAGCCTCGAAGTGCTCAAGGTCTGTTTCCACCAAGTATTTCATACGCTTTTTACTGCTTTGATTAAACTTTTCTTAAAGTATTCCCGTGCGTATTTGGCAATTGCCTTTTTCTTCGCACTCGCAAGGTCTTTGGCTTCGATGGTGTAGGTCTCGCAAGGCCCGTAGTGGTAATCCACAAAAATTTCGAATGTCTTCATATCTTGTTCCCTTTTGTATTACAAATATAGTGAATGTATTTCAGAGATTGTCCGGTCAGGCGCAAGGTCGGCTGCCCACTTTGCGCCTAAAAGAAATGCCCCGGGAAAAGGAGCCCCGGGGCGAAACAAAAAGAACAAGACATTACACTGTGTTCCAAATACTCCAGTGTATTTCATCATCGTATTTGAGGGCATCATTCCAGAGTTGCTCCAGATGGTGTGCCCAAGCCTGAAACTGCGGGGACATCGTTTCCAAATTCACTTTCCTGCCAAGAGAGACATTTGCAAAGGAATCAACATCACTCCAATTGCACCGGATTACACTTCCGTCACTCGCCTGCGAACAGCCGACATAAGTTCCGGCAAGCCCCTCTCTCTTCCGAAGTTTTTTGTTGAGGGGAAAATAAAGGGAATATTCATCGACATATCCCTCGTATTGTTTAGGTGCTCGGTAAAGTCTTATTTTCATTTCTCAGTTGTCTTAAGTGGCAATAAATAAACTCAAGGTCATCGGTTGACAATTGTCCCATACCACACTGTCTGCCTTCTTCATCGAAGAAACAAAGGCTCTCCGTTTCGTCAACATAAAAAAGAGCGATTTTGGTTTCGACCGGGTTGTGCCCGTTTTCATCCAAATGGTAGTAAGTGAGTTCATCGGTGGCTTTGGTATATGCCATCCGTTTTTCAGTATCGATTTCGGTCAGCAGACGGATTATATCCTTTTCCATCTGCCTACGAATCTTCACAATCTCAGCGAGCCAGTTTTTCATGTTCGAGAATTTTAAGAATGGCCTTTA
>ONXT01000226.1 GCA_900321845.1 uncultured Bacteroidales bacterium
CCTAAAATGGTGCAAATATCGGGGCTTGCGACGCACTTGGAAATACACTCCAGAAATTCATCGGGGGTATTGGCAATCAAGATGTTTTTGCCATGTTCAACTGCCAGGCCCTCAGCGCCAATGGCGGTAGTGATGATGGTTTTACCAAGGGCCATTCCCTCAATGATTTTTACGCGGACACCGCTTCCGGAGAGCAGGGGCACAATCATAATGTCCTTTTCCGCCATAAAATCATTGGCAGAAGCGACTTCACCTGCGATAATTACGTTATTATCAGCACGTTGAGAGATTTTTTCGGGTATTTGCCGCCCAGCAATTGTAAAGGTGATTTCAGGAAATTTTTCATGTATTTGAGGCCAGACTTCATCCAAAAACCATTCGATTCCCTCCACGTTCGGCAGCCAATTCATACTGCCCACATGGAATAGTTCCGGCGTTCCCGACGGCATATAGTCCTCATTTTCAGGATAATTCTCCAAATCCACACCGAATGGAATCACCGTTCCGGGTATATTATGGTAACATTCCTTGAAAAACTGGTAATCCGGCTCGGAAATCGCAGCGAAGGCGTCTATCTGGCTTCCCAAATTGCACTCATAGCGTTTGAGCTGGCGCGAAAAATAACGGATAGCCCATCGTTTCAACGGATTCGGCTCGTTATTGATCACTCTATGCCAGATGAGGTGCTCGATATTATGATTGCGGAGTACGATTTTGGCAGTCGAAAACTGACGAATCACTGGGAGATAGGGAGCCATGAAAATGGACTCGAGTTGAATGATATCAAAGGTCTCTTTTTGAAGGATTTCTGCCAACTTGTTAGCGAAACCCTTTGAATAAAAGCGACTTACCTGATATGATTTACGGGTAAAAATCGTTTTGAATGCCGCCCAGAAAGAGAGTGTGGTATCAATGAAAACGGATTCGAAATCCACCGACTTAAGGTAGTCTTCCGGCATATCTTCAGAAAGAACGCGATGTTTGGGGGTTTCCACCGCCAGAACTTTCACACGATGGCCCTCGGAAAGAAGCCCTTGAGTGATATTGTTCATCGCAATCGTGCCTCCGTCATAAGGAGGGAAGGGCACTTTATGACAGAGTTGCAGTATTTTCATGTTTTTTATGGAAAAATTGTTTGATTTTTTTGAATAAATTATCGTAGGCGTCAGGAGATAGAACGGCGGAGTCGTTGGTGGCCTTATAGGTCAGGAAAACGCCGATGGGAGCAAGAATAAAGGTGGAGAGCCACATGCCAATCCAAACCGTAAGGTCGCCGCTTTTGGCCATTTTCTCGCCTATAATGGATATTACAAAATAAAAGGCGAAAAAGACAACAGTGACAACCAAGGGAACGCCAATGCCTCCCTTTCGAATGATGGTTCCCAATGGCGCGCCAATGAAGAAAAACAGGAGGCAGGCCAACGGCATCACGATTTTGCGATGCCATTCAATTTCATAGAGATACATCGTTTCCTGATCGATAGTAAAAATATCGTTCGAGGGTTGAATCTGAGCGATGGAGCCTTTGATTTTCATACTGGCCATATCCATGATTTGCAGGCGTTTGTCGATGGGCAACGTCTGCAGGTCGGGGAAAGGCTTGACATCTGCCTTGATTTGAAAATCGGGATTGCTTACCCCTGCCATTTGATAAAAGGATGACTGGTCGAAGTATTTCCGTCCCAAACTCCCTTTCAAATCATCCAAATAGACGGCCATCGTATCCAATTTCCTTGACAACTCCTTCATTTTCATTGATTTATTGCTGGATTTGAAGAAAGATTCATCCACTTTTTGCATTTCAAAAGAGGAGAGGTCAATGCGCATATATTGTTGATCAAATTTGGCGAAAAAGAAAGGAAGGGAGGAGTTGTCGCCACCTTCGCTCCTTGTTTCATCCCAAAAATAACCGTCGTAAAGCGTTAGAATAAAGTGCTTTTTGTCGGGGGTCATCGTCATGGTGCCCCGTTTGGCATAAGTGCCGGTCACATTGCCCTGGTGCTTGGAATGGTCGTAAATGAGAACATCCTCAATTCGTTCATTATCACGGTTTTTTTTGCCTATACGAATCGTATAATCGCCCAATCCGTCATAAAAAACGCCTTCCGAAATGCTCAAGGTGGGCTTTTGCTCACGTATTTCGTAAAGAAGCGTCCGAAGTTTGACATTGGCTACCGGGACAACGCTTTCTGAAAACCAGAAAGAAAATGCAGTAATCAAAATGGCGATAAAAGCGAGAGGGCGCATCAGCCGCATGACCGAAATCCCAGCAGATTTCATGGCTACTATCTCATATTTTTCCCCCAGATTTCCAAAGGTCATCAAGGAAGATAGCAATACGGCCAAAGGTAGCGCAAGGGAAACGAAAGTGGCTGATGCATAGAACAATAACTCAAGGATGAGGTACCACTCAAGTCCTTTTCCCACCAAATCATCCACATATTTCCAAAGAAACTGCATCAAAATAATCAGCAGACAAAGGAAAAAAGTAAGGAAAAAGGGAGGGATGAATTTCTTTACAAGGTAGCCGTCAATAATGGTACCGAAAGTGATTTTCGGGAAATGGAACTTCGACTGTCGAGGAGGCTCTTTCACAGCAAAAACGATTAGTAATCACCCAGTGAAGTTTCCGGCAATTGCGCCAAAGCCTTTTCGGCTTGTTCCTGGTTCGGAGGGGTTCCGTGCCATTTGTGCGTGCCCATCATAAAGTCAACGCCCATTCCCATTTCTGTTTTCATCACGATGACAACGGGACGGCCATTACCGAGTTTTGTTTTTGCAAGTGCAAGAGTATCAACAACTTGCTTCATATCATTGCCATCCATTTCCAAAACAATCCAATTGAAGGCTTCCAATTTCTGCTTCAAAGAACCGAGATTCATCACCTCGTCGGTCGGGCCGTCAATTTGTTTTTTATTGTGGTCGATGATGGCAATGAGGTTATCGACCTGTTTTGCGCCGGCAAACATAAAAGCTTCCCAAACTTGGCCTTCTTCAAGTTCACCATCGCCGGTAAGGGTATAGACGATGTGGGAATCCCCGTTGCTTTTCTTAGCGATGGCCGCGCCAATGGAGACGGAGAGTCCTTGACCGAGAGAACCGGAAGCGATGCGGAGCCCGGGTAGGCCTTCCACCGGCGTAGGATGTCCCTGCAGGCGGGTGTTGAGTTTGCGGAAAGTACCCAATTCATTTACAGGGAAATAGCCTCGACGAGCCATCACGCTATAAAGCATCGGGGAGATATGACCATTTGACAAGAAGAACATGTCTTCGCCCCTACCCTCTTTTGTAAAATGCTGAGGGTCAATATCCATCACCTCGAAATAGAGAGCGGTTACCACATCGGTGCATCCAAGGGAGCCGCCTGGATGGCCTGATTTAGCGCCATAAACCATTCTGATGATGTCCCTACGGACTTGTGCGGCGATTTCTTGTAATTTTTCGATGGTCATATAATTATAAATTAAGAAGTTATGAATTTCGGGGAATTATTTGACATTTTGATTCACCTCATCCTCCAATTGCAAGAGAAAGTAGGCACCGACTGCTGCAAGTAACTCTAAATGATCTATATACGAAAAATCTTTAGAGAATTCCAAATCGCCTCTGACTTGCCCGAAGGTGGTAAGCATATACTTGACAATCGGTTTGTTGTTTTCATTCACCCATCCCCACTGGTTTTTCCAACTGTTCAGCAACTTGAAGTTGCAGGTAACATTGTCAATCTTAAAGATACATTTGGAATTCAAGTCCAAATAAATCTTGGCGAAATCAGCATCGGATTTTTCTTTTCTAAGGGTGATATAAGGCATGAAGAAACCAAGGCGCTTAATAGTAAAAGAACCCTGAGGGACCTCGATACGCGCAAGGGAACCGTACCCTCTAATCAAATCAATAGATGCGAAAATATTTCCATCGGCGGAAAGTTCGTAGTACTTCTTTGCAATGTCTGGTTTAACTAATTGAATAGAAGTAACTTGATTATCTACTAAAGATTTCATGGCACCGATATTAAAGTTTAACTGATTGAGCGATTTTAGCAGCAATTTCCTTAAACTCCTCTTCCGAAAGTTTACACTTGGGATTGGCGAAATTCAAATCACCGACTTTATTGATGGGGACGAGATGAATGTGGGTATGAGGAACTTCGAGACCGATAACCGCGATTCCGATACGTTCGCAGGGCACGTTTGCCTCAATAGCCGCAGCGATACGTTTAGCGAAAACCATCATCTCAGCCAACATTTCATCCTCCAACTTGAAAATATAATCCACTTGAAGTTTGGGGACGACCAAGGTATGGCCTTTTGCCAATGGATTGATATCCAAAAAGGCAAAAAACTTGTCGTTTTCGGCAATTTTGTAGCAAGGAATTTCTCCTTTGATGATTTTGGTAAAGATGGTATCCATTATCGTGCGATTTTAAGGATTTCAAATTTGAGGAGGCCAACGGGTGCGTTAACTTCGGCAATTTCGCCCGTTTTTTTGCCCAATAAGCCCTTTGCGATAGGTGAGGTGACTGATATCTTGCCTGACTTGAAATCGGCCTCTGATTCGGGCACAATCGTGTACACGAACTCTTTATTGTTGGCCAGATTTTTAATCGTGACGATAGAATAGATCAATACCTTGGAGACGTCAAGTTTGGATTCATCGAGAATTCGGGCATTGGCGATGAGTTCCTGCATCTTGGCGATGCGCATTTCGAGAAGTCCCTGTGCCTCCTTAGCAGAATCGTATTCAGCATTTTCTGAGAGGTCGCCTTTGTCGCGTGCCTCGGCGATAGCCGCTGAAATACGGGGACGTTCCACGGTTTCCAATTGATTCAATTCAGCCTTCAAAGCAGCCAGGCCTTCAGCGGTATAATATTTAATTTCGCTCATAATATGATAACTGTAATATAAAACAATACTAAAGAGGCTTTGAAGCCTCTTTAGTGTATGATAATAAAATGTAAGGGACAGGTTAGAGAGCCAGTTTCAGACCCATGCAGTGGTTGCCACCCCAATGGTTGGTGAAACGGTAAGAGTAGTCAAGATATAATTTGGTGTTGCCCTTTTCTTTTTTAACCAACGGAATACCAACAGTGGCACCGAGTGCAGGACCAGTGTACCAAGTGGTATTGTTGTCTGCATTGAACATACCAGCTTCGAAATTATAGCCAGCACGAACCATAAAGATTTGACCTAAGGCATATTCGATACCAAGGGTGAATACGTCGCGGGAGAAGGAGTTTGCAGTGAAAGAGCCTGCAAGGGTGATTCTGTGGGCAGCATCGTCGCGGGTTAGCATTTCATCCGTCTTTTGTTCCTTGGTCCAACCTGCATATTCCTTACCCCAAATGAGGAAGTCGTACGAGAGACCCAAAACCAAACTGGTGGGAAGCTCATAGCTGGCGGAACGGCTGGCGAGGGTTTGTTCCCAATCAAGGTCGTTGGCAACAGCGCGAACTGCGAGACCATCACCCTTGTAACTCATCGGAAGCCCAATATTTTTCAAGGTCAAACCGATTTTGAAATTCTTGAAAGGACCAGTAAGATATTGAACACCGGCATCAATAGCAAAACCTGTGGCTTTACAGTCGGCGGAACCGGTTTCGGTAACTACTTTCAAGCTGACACCACCATGGATGTAATCGTTGAAGCTCTTCGCATAATGAAGGGAGATGTAGGACAGTTTCGGAGAGAAAGTACCCTGTTTTCCTTCCGGAAGGACTTCGGAAGTGACATCAATATCACCAAAACCCATTGTAAAGAATGAGAG
>ONXT01000225.1 GCA_900321845.1 uncultured Bacteroidales bacterium
CGGTCATTATACAAAACAGATATTTTGTCTATACACGCAAAAAGTACGGCGAGGGAAGACGAGTGTTCCTGATGTCCCCCATCCACCATCATTACCAAAAGAAGGGGATGAACGAGAATAAAATCGTCCAGAGATTCATCGTAGTTAGCATATTATTGGTCGTATTGACCCTTGTAACCCTAAAACTCAGATAGTTATGAGCAAAAACAGAAACAGCATCAAAGGAGAGTACGGAATCGGATACTCCAGAAACACTGCGGAAGTCCGCGATTTTCAGGAGCTGCTTGACAGCCGTTTGGCAAGTTTGAACGACATGGAGTCCCGGAACTACCACGAGCACAAAATGGAGTTCGTGAAGAACATCCGCGGCGTGGATTTCGTGAACGACTCCGCCTGCACCAACCCGAACGGCATTTTCCTCGCATTGTCCGACGCGACCAAGCAGGTCACTTGGATAACCTCGTTCACCCATTGGAGCGATATCGAACTGAACCTGCTCCAACTCATCGTGGAAAAAGTCAACAACATCATTTTCTTCGGAGACAACAACGAGGAGAGCCGCATCTTTTTCGATGCGCTGAACATCAACCACGACTGGTGCAATGATTTGGAAACGGCGGTGAGAATAGCGTTTTACAGCACCCCGTCGGGCGACGAGATCCTCTTCTCCCCTGGAATCCCAGCCGATGCCCAATTCAATGACAGCACGGCAGAACGCGGAACCCAATTCAAAAAAGCAGTAGCCCAACTCTGACATGCCAGAAGAAACGCCATCTACCCAAGCGACGAAATTACATTACGGCATCTACGTCTGCTACGCGTTCCTGTCGCTGATTTCGCTATGCGCGTCCTATAGCTTGACGGGCAAGATACTCACATCCATCATCAACGTGCTTGTAGGGTTGGGGGTCATGATTTTATTCTCCAAAATATCCTATAAATTCCTCAACAAATTCTCAACCATCGCCCTGCTGCTCTCCTTTGTCCTGCTCGTCATCACCCTGATTTTCGGGTCGGGCGGTGGCGGACGAAGCCTGAGCATCGGCGGAGCAAAGATCCAGACCCTCTACATCGTCACCATCGTTGTCGTATTCTACATATCGGCCTTTCTCGCCCGACTGCCACGGAAATACGCCCGTATCGACAAAAAGGCAAAGATCAAGAACCTGTCCAACAAAGAATGCGAATTAGAAAAAGAGCAGACGGCGAACCAACTCTATTTCACGGTCATGCTTGTTCTCGGCATTTTCATTGGCATGATTGCAATGCGAAACATCTCCACCGCTATTTTGCTGACAATCACGGGATTATCAATTCTATTCATCACCAATGTAAAGTTTAAATACATCATATTTTTCGTACTTGTCATGGGTGTACTCGGAGGCCTCTACCTCACGTACGACACCCTCCATGATCGGGCGAAGCAGAACACCGAAATGGCTGACAAGGAGGTGAAGACGCGCGGCGCAACCGGTTTCAACCGTATCAAGTTCTTCTTCACAGGAGAAAGCGATGTGGAAGGTTACGGCCGCCAGATGGTGATGGCCAAGACCGCCATCGCCCGCTCGCTCACCCACCCCGCCGGTCCGGGAAAGGGAATGATGAAGGGCAAGATGTCGGAAGGCGAGAACGACTTCGTATTCGCCATGATTTGCGAGGAGTTCACCATCCTTGCAGGCATTTTCATCATTCTACTATATATCATCCTGTTCAACATATCGCTTAAAATCTCCCGACGGGTCAAACCAGGCACCTTTGCCTGCTACTTTTCCGTGGGCATCGGCGTGCTCATTGTGGGCCAGGCACTGATTCACATTGCCGTGAACGTCGGAATGATTCCAGCCACCGGACAAACCCTCCCCTTCATCAGCCGCGGCCTCACCAACCTGATTGTGACATCCGCCGCCGTCGGCATCCTCATCAATATCGCCAAACAAAACGACTGGGACGAGGAGGAAGAAGCGGAAGAAAACGCATAACTCAACTAAAGTCCTCACCATCATATATGAAAAAGGAAAGAAAAAAAATTGTCATCACCCCAGAAAACAAGCGGAAGATAAAGATCACAGCCTATTTCCTGACCTTTCTGCTTCCATTAGTCTATGTTTTTTTCTTTTCTGAAAGCAATTTCAAGAAGCATCAGTCACTGCGTTCCGAAGCAAAAAGAACTCAGGAGGCCATCGACCTGGCTCGCGGCTATCTCAGCAACCAATACACCTACGAAGAGATTCAACAAAACCCCCGACTGATGGAAAAGTACATCCGTGAAGAGCTGAATATGAAAAAGCCCAACGAAGATGTTTTCATTATAGAGGAGTAAAAAAATTGCGGTTATGAGAATATTAATATTGAACGGCGTAAATCTGGGATGTCTGGGTACGCGTGAGGTTAACGTATATGGGGAAGTATCCTTTGAGGATTATTTCACTGAATTGCAGAAGAAGCACCCCGATGTTGAGCTCGCCTATTTTCAATCCGACGATGTAGCCGAAATCGTCAGCCACATCCTGAACGCTTCCGATTTCGACGGAATCATCTTCAATCCAGGCGCTTACACGCACACCTCCATCGTGCTGGCCGACGCAGTGAAGGCGA
>ONXT01000224.1 GCA_900321845.1 uncultured Bacteroidales bacterium
TTGGCAGGCCAATAGATGCCTGACCTTTTTATGCTTTTTACCAAGAAAAACTCATTGATACGACGCGCGTTTTCTTTCAGTTCGGCCACCCTCTTCTCCTCCTCCATCACCTCCGTAAAACCGGAGCCGATGAGTCCGGCAGGCACGGCGAAGATGGCGATACCGAGGATGCCCACCACGCACGCAATGATTCTGCCGACAGTGGTTATCGGCGGGTATTCCGCAAAACCGCCCGGGTCGCCGATGTACTGCATGAACGACCACAATATCGGGGTCCATCCGTTGTCATACACTTCCGGCTGGGCAGCATGCTCCACAAAGAAGAGGATGAACGAAAGAATCAAGGTTACAATAACCAAGAATTGCAAAGAAACCACCAATTCGTCCTTCTTCGATTTCAGTGCGCTCGACAAAAGGTGGAAAGAGGGCATATAACGGAAGATTCGCAGCAGACGGACCACTCGGAATGCCTTGAATAGGGTGTAGGGAATCGGGACTATCAGATTTAGGAAGAACGGATAGGTGGAAATGAAATCTATAAATCCGTAAAAAGAGAAACAGTACCGTATGCGGCCTTTGAAGCCCTTGTATTTCGGATCCAGCATATCGGCATTCCAGATACGCAAAGTCACCTCTATGGTGAAGAAGATTTGTGTTATCCAGTCAATGACATTAAGCAGTGTTTGATGTCGTTCAGAAAATCCGTTGAAAGTGGTGAGGAAAATTTCAACCGTGCTCAGGACGATGAAAACGATGATGGTCCAATCCACGAAGTTGTGCCACTGCTTAGTGTGCAGGTTATCGTCGAAAACGCAGTTGAGCTCCTGTTTGAAATTTTGCAGTTTTTTGTTCATAGAGAGATAATTCCATTTTCTTAATAAAACATCAGTTGATAAGCCATGCCACCCCCAGTCCTATGCAGTTGAATGACTTGGGATTCTGACAATTGAAAGCGCTGTAAAGGTCGAGTTGCACTCTCGGATGCACGGTGTAGCTGAAGCCGAAATCAAGGTTGCATTCTACTTCGGTATCTTTCATCGAATATTTGGTGAAGTAGTTATAGCTTTCCACAAAAGCACCGAGGTTATCGGTGATGCTAAAGCCAAGGCACACGCCGAGGAAAGTGGCGGGAATGGCCGTCACACCGTCCCATTCGGCTCCGACATCGTAACCGATATTGAACCAGTCGGTGATGTCGTTTTGGAACAGCAAGTGCAGCGAGGGGGCCACGTGGGTATCTTGCAGTTGCGCGCGGGTAAGCGGTATGGAGAGGTTGGCCATCAGGGAAATCTTGGGCACCCACTTGTACCCTTCGAAAACTTTGACTTTGGTCCCAAAAACCAGAGGACAAACTTCGTACTCCCATTTTTTCTTGTAACGTTCTGCCAATGTGCCGTCATACTCCAGCCGAAGCTCTGCGAAACGGGTTACGCCGAAGCGTATCATCGTGGTGGGCAGGGTGATGGTGTGATTGCCCGTCAAGGTGGATTCAAAGCCGGTTTCCCACACCACTTTGAGAAATGGCGTCACATCCGGACCCGTGGACATGCCAGGACGGTCTGCGGAAACGGTCGGAGCCTCCTCCGTTTGGGAAAACAGGGAGAATGTCAAAGCTGTAAGGCAAAGGAAAATAGCGAGTCTCTTCATCTTTGATCTTTCGAATTATTACTCTTGATCAACTGCGGTTCAAAACTTTGCAAAAATAGTAATTTTTTTTCGAAACAAAAGAAAATTGCAGGGGCGGATGACACACCAATTCACCGTAATGGGGTTTCGTGCCGCTGCCTACGGGCAAAACAAAGAGTTAACTTTTTGTGTTAAAAAGCTCTTGAAAGTTTCGCACACTCTCATCAAAATCGCTCTTTTTAAAACCGCCATTTTCCTCCGTTTTAGGAACTTGAAAAAAACGGATAGAGAACAGTATCCCATTATCATACTTGGGATGTTGAATGATGTTTTCTGTGTCTGTATCAGACTTATCCGTCGGGTATATAATACCGCATCTTTTCACGGTATATTTATTTGAAAGGTAGGAAACGTATGTGTGGAGCTGGAATAAATCTTCCCGCTTGACGCCATACGTTGTATCAAAATGCTTGTATTTGACATCATATACCTCAATTTTGCCATTCCCCCTATCAATGATGATATCGGGGTACAAATGTCGGTCATCATTTTTGCCCAAACCTCTGCTAATCGTCATGGATTCATCGTTTTTCGGAAATAGTTTTAATCCTCTGGCAATCAGCACTTTCCGTATAAAGTATTCAAACAGCATGGACATATCGAAAAGGAAGGCGGATTCAATATTGGAAGAATCAGTAATGTCACCAAATCGTTTCCGTAGGATGTTTTTAGACAGACTGATGACCTTGTTGTATTCGGAATAATACGGATTGGATATGGGACGAGTATTCAAACAAGCCGATAATGATGCCCTTTTCCCTTCCACACAATTTTCAAAAGCGTTCCTCAGTTGAATACAATCTTTTATCAACGCCTTTTTCTCAATTTTTGAAAAGGTATAGGCAATCAGTTGGGTAACAGGATTGTTGTAGTCATGTTGATAGTAATGGCATAAGGTCTTACCATCTTTGCCTTTGTTGATGGCATAATTCAGCACATCCACATTTCCTTTGACGGTGAAGAGTTTTTCGTGGTGAGGAATATATTGTTTGGGAATGCCAAGTCGGTACGCTTCTTGAAGTGCCCTTTTCCACAAAAA
>ONXT01000223.1 GCA_900321845.1 uncultured Bacteroidales bacterium
AGACGGCTTCCTGCGTCAATTCGGGGTCGCAGTTGGGCTTGTCCACTTTGTTGATGACCACGATGGGCTTCAAACCGAGTTCAATGGCCTTTTGGCAAACGAAGCGCGTTTGGGGCATCGGCCCTTCAAGGGCGTCCACAATCAGCAGTACGCCGTCGGCCATGTTGAGCACGCGTTCCACCTCGCCGCCAAAGTCGCTGTGGCCTGGCGTGTCGATAATGTTAATCTTGTAATCCTTGTAACGGATGGAAACATTTTTGGAGAGGATGGTGATGCCTCGCTCACGTTCCAGGTCGTTGTTGTCAAGAAGGAGTTCTTGCTGCTGTTGGTCCTTACGGAAAAGATTGCTCTGGTAAAGAAAGCGGTCAACGAGCGTGGTTTTGCCGTGATCGACGTGCGCGATAATTGCTATGTTTTTGATTTTCTGCACTTTATAATGAGTTTAATTCATTTTTTTAAGGGTGCAAAAATACGAAAAAATGAAAAACGATGTATGATTGACAGCCGATAATGTGATTTTTTTTGCTGAGTCTCACTTGTCTCGGTTGTCGTGGCAGTCGCAGGTGGAAGTGAATTCGATTTTGGTGTAGGGGAGGAGCTCTTCCATTCGCTCCAACTCGGAATCACGCAGGTCGATTTGTCGTAAGTCAATGGTCTTCAGTGTGTTTTTGAGATTGCTGATACTTTCAGGAAGTACATACAGCGGATTTTCCCATGCATCGATGTAGGTGAGCTCTTGCAGATTCCCGATGCTTTCGGGCAAGGATTCGATGATGTTTCTGCTGATGACCAGTGTTTTCAAGTGTGTGAGCCGACCGAGAGATTCCGGCAGACGGACGAGGTGGTTGCCAGAGACGTTCAGATATTCCAAGTTCTGCAATTCTCCGATTCTGCTGTTCAGCACGGCCAATTTGCAGCGTTGCGCATGCAATTCCTGCAGACGGGTGAGCTGGAAAATCTCCTCTGGGAGAGAATCTCCCTTAAATCTCAATTTCAGGCGATATACTTCGTCTGGATTTTTCAGAGCCTCCTCCAGCGAGGTGAAAACAGGCTTCTCCTTCAGTTGCGCTTCCGAAAGGCGTTGTGCATTCGTTGTTAATAATGCAAAAACCACTCCTAAAAATGCAATTGCCCGTTTCATTAGCGATACTCTAATTTGTTGAGATGGAACACGTAACGCTTGGCCTTGATCGCTTTGTCGCGGTTGCGGATATATTGGTAGCCCGAAACGAGAAAATAGTTCCCGTACCACGGCTCGATTTCTGTATCCACGTTGTATTCCACCACATCTCGACTGCTCTTCGATTCGATGTTGATGGCGGAGATTTTTTCCAGGATGTCGTAACCACTCACCAACATGCTCAGAATCCGGTTGTTGCGCGGATAGTAGATCAGCGTCTCGCCATTTTCGAGAAAAGAGAGGTGAACAATCGGATAAAGTTGCTTGGTTACGAGATTGTTGAACTGCAAATAGTTGTCCCACAGCAGGATGCCGTTCTGGTCGAAAGTGGTGATGTAGGCGTTCACGTGCTGGTAGCCGATGAAAGTGGTGGTGCCGGCGTCTCCGAAGTAGCCGTAGCCGTAATAGGGGTCGTAGCCGTGGTAGGAGTAGTCGTATTCGGGGTAGAAAACCTCGGTGGCGAGGGCGTACTGGTTGTTTCCGCTGGCCGTCCGCCCAACCAGGACTTGCAGATTCAGATTGCTGCTCGCTTTCTTGTTGTCGTCGGGGGATTTCGTCTTAAGATTGGCGTAGTTGTAGAAATGGGCACTTTCGAGCTCCCAGCCGTGAAGCAGCATACTGTAAACGCCTGAGTGCAGGTTGGAGGAGTACCTGTCCTGCAGAGTATTATAGGTTCCGAGCAGCAACGTGGTGTCGGCATTGATGACCGTCGCCCGCGCTGAGTTGTAAATGTGGTCGCCTTTGTTGACTGCTTTGTCCAGAAAATTCTGGATCCGTGCCTTTTTGGTCAGATAATTGTATTCATAGAGGAAAACTCCGCTCGGATCCTCGCTTTTCGCTTGCGTCAATCCGACCAGCCAGCGATGGTTGAAAGTGTCGGGCACGCAGAATTCCATCCGATAGGGAAAGATGTCCCCCAAGCTGTACAATTTGTCTAAATCGTTGTGGTAGAAATAGATACTGTCTTTCTTGTTGTCACCTGCGTGGATGACGATTTCATTGTCGATGCCAAAAATCTCATATACCTCGCGGTTCTGCAATTCCTTGATTTCCCGGGTGTTGTAATGGTGGTCGCTGAGTTGTATGGTTACGAGGAAGTTGCGGACGCGCTCTTTTTTAGGAAATCTTTTTTGAAAAAATAGATAGAGGTAATTATTTGATTTTGAATAAGATATGTATTCTGTATAGATGGGGAAATCGATGGTGAAGTGGTAGTTCTTCTGGAAATTGGTGTCGTAATGTACAAAAGCCCACGTCAACGAATCGGGCTTGGGGGAGTTGGCAGGGTAAAAAACGAGCACACCCTCCTCCTGCATATTGGCGAACTGGTAGTCGTTCTGGTCTTTGGCCGACTCCAGTTCGATGCGAAGCGGTTCGTCAGACTGCGCCCACATCATAAAGGGCGTCAATAATAAAAGTAGAAGAAGTGTTCTTTTCAGCATCTTTTGAAATCGCGTGCAAAAGTACGAAAAGACTTTGATTTTGGCATTGGCTTTGAAAGAAAAGTGTGAAACGTTCGTCTTATTTCGTGATTCTTTTCTTTTCGAAGAAGGATTTCATGATGATTTCGCATTCTTCGCCGAGCACGCCGCTTCGGATCACGGTTTTGGGGTGCAGAACAGGGGAGTTGAGGGTGGTGAAACCGCGTTTGGGGTCGCTTGCCCCATAGACGAGCGTGCCGAGTTGCGCCCATGCGATGGCCCCCGCGCACATCACGCAAGGCTCTACTGTGACATATAACGTACAGTCATTCAAGTACTTGGCGCCGAGGTGGTTGGCGGCTGCAGTGATGGCCTCCATTTCGGCGTGCGCCGTCACGTCGTTCAGCAGTTGCGTGTGGTTGTGCCCGCGCGCAATCACCTTGTTGTTCAACACAATCACCGCCCCGATGGGAATCTCATCCTCCGTCAGTGCCTCTTCCGCCTCCATAAGCGCCATCTTCATAAAATAGTCGTCGCTAAACATAATGGTTAAAGTATGATGTATGATGGTAATTCATTCGTCCAAGGTCTTCCCCTTCACTATTGCACAATGATTTCGTCCATGAAAATAAAGGATGGCGAGCCGGCGGCGGCATGTTCTTTCGGCAGTGCGCCCGGATTCTTCACCTTGATCATCAAGTACTGGGTTTTGATTTTGAGCTTCTGCAGTTTGAGTTCACCGATGCGGTTCCCTGAAATCTGTTCTATATCAAAATGTTGTGTGCGAATCTGTTTGTAACTTTCCCCGTCTTTGCTGGTGTAGATCTCCACCTCTTCGGGCGCGAGAATCCAGTCGTTGAAGTTTTGAAGGTAGCGGATGGTGACGGAGTGGATGTCGGTGGGGGTGTCGAAGTGCAGATGGCAGGCGACATCCTGCCCTTGGTAGCCCTGCCAGTGTCCGTCCTTGTAATCGGAACTGCCGAGTTCGCCGTCGCAGAGCGCTTGGTCGCCGCCGCCGCTGTATGCCGCGCGATAAGTGCTGTACTGCGCGTCGATTTTGGCCAGCTTACCGATTCCTTTGTGATGCAGGATGTATTTCTCGTTTCGGACCGCAATCACGCTGTCGTTGCGAAATTTTCTGTAAATGTCTGAATCTCCGATGGTTAGCGTTCTGACGGTGCAGGATTGGGTGAGGGTGATGGGGCGCTCATAAACGGGCGACTGCGCGGTCGGTTCGCTGCCGTCCAACGTGTAGTGGATGGGAATGTTGTTGAACAGAGTGCGCAGGGTCACTTCCAAGCTGTTCCCGTTGTGTGCGGTTTCGATGAAAACCTGCTGGGGTGCTTCGTTCAAACGCGAAATCAAACGGTCGTATCTCTGTGCAACCCTGTCGCGCCAATAGTTGCGGTATTGCAAGTCCCACAGATGCAGGTAGTCTTGTTTCAGCCCCTGAAGGTAGTAGGTCAAATCGTTAATGCCATTCATTGTGGTTTCAAACTCCCTGTCCGTGGCAGTCTCGGGTTTTGTGTAATAATTATAAAGGTAGAATTGGAAGCGGCGGAGCATGAAGTTCACAAGCAGTCGTGAGGCGGCATTCATTGCACCGTAAATCTGTTCGGAATTTTCGTATTGCGCCTCTTCCGAAAGTATAAGTTTTTGTAACTCAATGGTTTTCATGGATGCAAAGCGTTCCCGCTTGAGGTTCGCCAGCATTTCGTCCGTCATTTGCGGGGGCAGGAATTGCAGCGGTTGGAAATTCCAAAGCGAACTGGTGTTGTAGATTTCGGGCACCGCTGACTGTTCGTAAGTGGAGACGATTCGTATGAAGTCGGCGATGATGTTCTCGTTGTTATAAAAATGGAAGAACTGGAAATTGAAGTTGGTGTCGAAGACGCTCAGACGTTGATTCCGCTCATTTTCAGCGTCTCCATGTGTCGTATGCTGAATGGGTTTCCATGCCATCTCCGCGCCCCAGCCAAGTGCGTGCCAGGCACTGCTGACCAGCGCTTCGCCAGAATCGTTCCAAGCAGTGTTGATCAACCCCTTCGCCCCTAACTGGTAGCCGTCGCGCGCCATGTTGCAGATGTTCTTCTCGTAACTCGCCATGATGGGGAAGACTGTGCTCCACATGCTCACGCCTGGCACCACCATGAAGTCGTAGCCTGCGTCGCGGAACGGCTCTATCATCCCTTGGAAACTGTCGGCGGGGCCGTAACTCCAGACCAGCATGAGGATGTCTTTCGGCAATTTCCGCATGATTGTGCTGTCTTTCAATACGATGTCGCCCCACATCAGCGTGCGGCGGTTTCTCTTTTTCAGGATGTCGTAAACTTTGAGAATATGCTCCACATAAACATTCCCCGCCCCGTGCTTCTTCACGAAATTTTTCGCATTCCCTGTTCCAAGTGCCTCTGTCTCATCGCAATTGATGTTGAAGAGGAGAGACGAGTAGCACTGCATCTCCTCATCCAGAATATTCTCCAGAAAAGTGTAGGTTTCAGGTTCGGCAGGGTTGAGATTGTATTTGCTGTCGGCAAGATAGGCATATTTCGGGTTGCTCAATATCTTTTCAAAATGGGCGAAACACTGCTGGTTTCCAACCACTTCCACATAGTAATTCCGAGCGTATTCCGTCAGCTCCTTGATCTCTTCCGGTGTGAGCGCATCTGCCGGTGCGTAGTCGTAAGTGCTTGACTTGAAAGTGTTTTCAGTATATAGCGTGAGCAGGTTCAATTTGAATTCCGAAAGAATCTGAATCTGTTTTTTCAGATACTCCATGGTGATGATGGGGCCGCGGCTGATGTCAACCATCCACCCTCGTTTTTGCAAATTCGGGTAGTCGTAAATATCCATGCAGGGAATCTCAACGCTTTGGTCATCAAACCATTCGCGGCAATTGTAGCGGTAGAGTTGCTTCAAACTCTGAAGCCCGTAGAAGAAACCCTCTGCAGTAGCCGCCCCGATGGTAATCACATTCTCTTTTACTTGAATGGTATAGGCTTGGTCGGGATTGTCAATGTCGGGACGGGGACGGTGAATCTGAAACACGATGGCCGGATTGTCAGTCCACTCCTCCAAATTATTCACGACCGAATCCG
>ONXT01000281.1 GCA_900321845.1 uncultured Bacteroidales bacterium
AATTGACTCTTAATCAATGGGTCCAGGGTTCGAATCCCTGCGGAGACACTGAAAAGACCGACTTAGAATCGGTCTTTTTTTTTATTTACTGTACTACAAGATTCAGGGGAGTGGTCCCGAAATGCTCCCGGAGGGAGCCATTTTCAGTAAGCCCACATGTAATGTGGGTGGAAGCTGGGCGTACCGACAATGGCGTGCCAGGGGCACGCGCTCTCAAAAATCGTCAGTCTTTGAAATTTTCAGTCTGTTTCATAATAATGGCGTAGAGTTCGTGCCCATGTTCTGCATCGGGATATTTTTTCGATGAGAACGCGTACCTCTGGCACGCTTTGATTTTCAAGGTATTGTACAACCCTACATTGCATGCAGGGTTACGGAGAATTGCTCCCTCTGGGAGCATACGAGTGTGGACAGATAAAATCTTTGCACAAGCAGCAAGCATTACCGCAAAACTATTTGGAATTACCCCTTTATCTCTTGTAAAAAAATCAAAACGATATAGAAGACTCGGTGATTATGAATACGACAAGATTAATGGGGGATAATTCCGTTAAAATGAATCAAAATGGAATAATTGTTGTCTGTTATATGAGAACGATTTCTCCTTCCTTCCGCGGTTCCGCGGCAGGGATAGGAGCGAGCACGAGCGAAGCGAAGTAAAGCGGATAGCCCGACGGCGACCGCAGGGAGCCGGGCCGCCCAAATAAAAAAAAGAACGGTAACTGATTTTAAATCGTAGTACTCCATTCATAAACAGGCCGGATGGATATGTGGTGCCCTTCCTTTTCGATGTCGGCTGATTCATGGTCTGTCAGAAGGAGCAGGTTTTCACATTGGGTCTGTTTATTGGCCAGCAACAAACCATTCAATTCCCGTTTGCGTGTTTTGTCTGACGAGATGTCGTAGGCCACCTGGATAGCTTGAAGGACATCGTTCCCATCGCAGACAATAAAGTCGCACTCGCCGGAACGGTCGCTTAAATAATACAAATCCCAACCGTTCTGTTTGCACTTTCTCAGCAGCTGGATGAGGACTATTGTTTCGAGACGCCAACCGAGGTTTTCGCCTGAGAAGGCGTTCTCCCGTTGGTTCATCATGGCAACGTCAACGGCATACACCTTTTCCTGCGTAACGCGCACCTTGCTTTTAGAGGAATACTTGTTAATCCCGATGAGCATATAAGCCTGTTGCAGATAAGCGACATAGTTCTTGACGGTATGTTCCGACTTGATATGAAAATTGTCAGCAAGGTCTGTGGAGACAACCACGGTGGGCGACACATTCAAAAGATGGTGCGCCAGCTGCTCGAAGGCGGTCTTATAAGCGACTTTGTATCGCTGTTCTATATCTCTTTTGAGGATGTTGTCAACCAGGTTTGAGATATAGGTGCGTTTGTCTTCCATGAAAAGAAGTTCGGGGAAACCGCCATCTTTCATATATTCATCAAAAGCGGCGCGCCGGAATCCTTCCGCCTTGGTGGTTTTCTTCTCTGTGTCAACTTCGTTCATGGCGCAGTACTCGGCAAAGGAAAAAGGATAGAGATGTATTTCCTTGGCGCGTCCCGACAAATATGTTGCCAGTTCACTGCTGAGCAATTTTGCGTTAGAGCCGGTGATAATGACGTGCATCTTCTTCCTCAACATACGGTTGACAAACAAGTGCCATCCTTCCACATCTTGAATCTCATCCAAGAAGAGATAGTTGAAATCGCCATAAATCTTGTATAGCACTTCAAGCACATCATTCAGTTGTTTTGATTCCATGCCCTCGAGACGTTCATCGTCAAAATCTACGTATGCATAGTTAACTCCCGCATTTTCAAGAGCTTGGAAGCAAAGTGTTGACTTGCCGCTTCTTCGCACACCTATGACAACCTGTGCTTGGGGACTATTCAAATCGATGAGCTGTTCTTCCTTTCGCTGGCAAAGTTTGTCATCCCGCTTTGCCTCCAGTTCCTCTTGCTGGTCGGTGAGGATCACTTCGAGTGTTCGCTTGTCTATAACGACTTTCTGCTTTGTTTTTGATGACATGATAATCCCGTGTTTTTCGGGTGCAAAAATAGTAAAAATGTTTTTAAAACGCGTTATTTTACAAAAATTCATTCGTCAGATTGCGTTATTTTACATGTTTTGGTGTGGTTAGACTGCGTTATTTTACATATTTTGGTGTGGTTGGACTGCGATATTTGTAACAAATAACCTTGATTTGCGGCCTTCGCCTCCATTGGAAATCGTCTCGCAAAAAATCCCTACTTTTGCACCCAAAATCACGAGCATGATTCAAGACGACTTTTTCCATGTTTTCCAATCTCCACAGCAACAGAAACTGCGCGATTTTTTTCAGAATTATCACGGAAAACTCCCGTTTCATCTGTCGGGCTTGAGCGGATCCTCTCTCGGTATTTCCGTCGCATCCCTCTTCCTGCCTCCTTCCGGAACTTTGGAAAATGGTGTTCAACTGTCTCAAAATCAGTTGTTTGTGCTTCCCGATAGGGAGTCCTCCGCCTTCTTTTATTATGATATTGAAAAACTGTTGAACGATGCCGACAAGCCACTGGAGGCGAAGTTCGTGCATTATTTCCCCGCATCCTACCGCCGTCCCTACGATTTTGAGGAGGTGGACAATGCCAATATCAAACTCCGCTCCGAAATCATCAACAAGCTGGTTTATGATGATCAGAAAAACATCATCGTCACCTATCCTGAAGCGATTGCGGAAAAGCTTGTCTCTACTAATTTCTTGAAAAACAATTCGTTCACGGTTAAAAAAGGCGAACTTCTCCCTTTGGACATCTTTGTGGACTTCTTGTATCAATATGAGTACAAGCAGGAGGATTTCGTGTTCGAGCCCGGACAGTTTGCGTGGCGCGGCGCGATCTTCGACATTTTCTCGTTTTCGGAAGAATATCCCTATCGAATAGAACTCGATGGTGATACGGTGGAATCCATCCGCCTTTTTGATACGAATACGCAACTGTCTGTAAAAGAAGTGGATAGCTTGCATATCATGCCGTTGGTCTCTTCTTTGGAAAGCGAGGAACAGCGCGTGAGCTTCTTTGATTTCTTGTCGGAGAATGACGTTTTTTGGCTTCGAAAACCCAATGACATCAAAACCGCCATCCATCAGAATTTCAAGAAAGTGGTGGCTGAATTTGAAAAAAAGGATTCCCCTATCTCGCACCTCGCTCCCGATGAACTCTATATAGATGCTGATTCTTTTTTGAAAAGTATTGATAATCATAAGATTGTAGAAATTGATTCCGACTTCTTCCATGAATATGCAGGCCGTGCGGTTTTTGACATCCAGCCGCAAAATGCCTTCAGCAAAAACATGGATTTGCTTTTAGACGAGTGGATTGACAATGTAGAACATGGTTTCCGCACGATGTTCCTGACGGAAAATGACCAGCAGCGAACCCGTATGCATCACATTATGACGGATTTGCTGAAGGTGTATAACGAAAAGCACGCGACGAATTATTCGCCGGATAATCTGTACGAAAGCTCGCTTTTCGTGCTCCACGAGGGTTTCCGAGATGAGGAGGATAAGCTCTGTGTCTATACTGATCACCAGATTTTCGAGCGTTATCATCGCTTCGTCATCCGCGACCGCTACAAACGAAGCGAGGCCTTCACGCTCAAGGAAATTTACGATTTGCAGCCTGGCGACTACGTGGTTCACATCGACCATGGCATCGGCGTGTACGAGGGGTTGGCTAAAATGGAGGTGAATGGTGTTGAACAAGAGGTGATTAAACTGTCGTACAAGGATGGC
>ONXT01000221.1 GCA_900321845.1 uncultured Bacteroidales bacterium
CGCCACCAATCCTCCGGCCTCATCCAAGCCGGCAAAATCCTGAGAAACATCAAGGGAATCGAATTCATCTATCTCGACAACAGCGACGTGGTTCGCCACCACCTCGTGACCAAAATCATCCAATGCTACGAAAAATGGGAGGAAGGAAAGTCAAAAATTTCCGACAAAATCCAATAAATTCCGATAAAAAGCGTTATCTTTGCGCCTTATTTTGTACTAAAATAACAATTCATTGAAATACAACAGATTACACTCATATATATCCCTTCTGACGCTAATGATTTTGGCGGCTTGCTGCACATTTTCCTGCTCCACCCGGAAAAACACCGCAATCAATCGGGGCTACCACAACATGACCTCCCGCTTCAACGTGAACTTCAATGGCAAGGAAGCGCTTAAAGAGGGGGAAGCCGAGTACTTGAAAGTGTGCAAAGACAACTACATCTCCACCCTCCCCATCTATGTCTATCCCGAAAAATCGCAGATATCCTCCATCTACCCGTCCATGGACCGCGTCATTGAAAAGGGCTCCAAGTGCATCTACAAACACTCCATGTTTTTCAAGGGGAAAGAGTATGTCAAAAACATCGACGACGCCTATCTGATGATGGGCAAGGCCTATTTCTACAAACAAGACTACCGGCAGGCGCAACGCATTTTCAGCTACATCATCTCCACCCACAAAAACGGCAACTGCGTGGAAGAAGCCATGATTTGGAACGCCCGCACCGCCATGAGGCTCAACTACTTCAGCCAGGCTTTCGACATTCTGAACGAAGCGAAGTATTATGTCCAGCCCAAGAAATCCAAGAAACTGAACGTGGCTTATGCCGCCGCCTGCGCCGAATACCACCTCTCCGCTCCTGACGGCGACCGCGAAACCGCCATCAACTACATCGACGACGTGCTGAAAAACAAACCCGACAAACTCTTCCGTACCCGTATGCACTTCATCCTCGGACAGTTGTATGAACAGGAGGAGCAACCGGCCGCCGCGCACGAAAACTTCATGTATGTCGTGAAGAAAAGCCCCGACTACAACATGGAATTCAATGCGCGCATGCACCTCGCCACCAACTACGATGGAAGTCCCGCCAGACGCGCCGAAATCGTGAAGGAGCTGAAAAAGATGCTCGACGAGGAGAAAAACGAAGACTACAGAGACCAGATTTACTATGCACTGTCGGAAATCGACCGCATTGACGAGGACACGACGGCCCGCATGCAGAACCTCGCCTTGTCTGTCGCCGCCTACAAAGAGAACGACTTCCAGCGCACCCACTCCTCCCTCAAACTCGCCGACCTCTACTTCGAGAAAGAACAATACCCACAGGCCAAGGCCTACTACGACACCGCCACCACCTCGATGCCCAAAAACTACCCCAACTACGAGCAGATCAAGAAGAAAAACGCCATCCTGACCGAACTCGTGGACAACCTGCAAACCGTATATGTGCAAGACAGCTTGCAACGCATCGCCAAGATGTCCGCCGCCGACCGTGACCGCTGGGTAAAGAAGAAGATCAACGATTACAAACAGGAAAAAATGCGCAAAGAGAAGGAGGAACGCGACAAAGAGACCGCCCTCCAAAACGCTTTGGGCTACGCAAACTACAACAACGCCAATTTCAACAACAACCAGTCGGGCAAGTGGTACTTCTACAATTCCACCCTGATGTCCGCCGGCAAAACCGAATTCCTCCGCAAATGGGGCAACCGAAAACTCGCCGACAACTGGCGCATCAGCAACAAACAGCAGCTCTCGTTTGAAGACATGGCCAACATGAACAACCCCAACGCCCAAACCGACACCACCGAATACGATGAGGACGGGAATCCCATCCTCAAACGCGAAACCGACCCCGAAAAAGAACGCTACTACACGCAGGACCTTCCCCTGACACCAGGCGCCATTGACACTTCCAACCAGATGATTGCCAACTCCTTATACCAAGCCGCCATCATCTACCTCGACATGCTCAACGACCAAAAACGCGGCTGCGAAACCTTGGAGAAGTTCTACGCACGCTTCCCCGACGACACGCTCACCCCCTCAGCCCTCTATCTGCTCTACCTCAATTACCAAAAGATGAAAAACGGAAAGGCTGAAACCCCCAAGAACATCATTCTCACCAAATACGCCAC